>NZ_JBSGZJ010000201.1:0-12114 GCF_053610925.1 Streptomyces sp. NPDC054847
GCGGCATCCAGCCCGCCTGAGGGAACCTCCCACGGCCGCCAGGCCGTAGGAGGAGATTGAGGGCACCGCGCGGAGCGCGGCACGCCGCCCGCAGAGCGGCACTGGGTCCGGGGCCTGCCCCGCCACGCGGCGGAGCCGCACATCGGTACAGCGGGAAGGGGCGGGTAGGGGACAAGCCCGCCGCAGGCGCCACGCACCCGCACCCGCCCCCTACGACTGCAGCGTCGGCCGTCGCGGCACCCCGCCCGCCACCGCTCGCTGCCGCGGCGCCGCCGTACCCGTCCAGCACGTGCCCCGGCGCGACAGCAGCCTCCGCAGCCACAGTTCCGTGGAGACCAGATCCGCCAGCCCGTCCAGTGGCACGGGCTCGCCCTCGGACGCCGCCCGGAGCGCCCCGCGGACGACGCGTGCCTCGATGAGGCCCGCGTCCGCGAGCAGCGGGGCGTCGAAGAGGGCGATCAGGTGCGGCAGCGCCGACCGTAGTCCCGTGCGAGCCGCCGCGGCGGACGAGGCGTGTGTCGGGGAGCCCCAGCCGGGCGGCAGGTCATGGATGCCGGCGCCCGCGAGAACCGTGCGCAGTACGGCGGCCCGCGCGCCCGGCTGGACGCGGAGCGATTCCGGCAGGTCCCGGCAGGCCCGTACGACCTGGTTGTCCAGGTAGGGCGCGTGCAGACGCTGGCTGCGTACCTCCGCGGCCTGTTCCAGGATCCGGTGGTCGAAGGCGTGGCGGGCGAGCGCGGCCCGTGCCCGTGTCTCGCCCGGCCGTTGGACCGAGGTGGGCCGGGTCGCCGCCTCCGTCAGCCGAACCGATACTTCAGCGAGCGCCTCCCCGGTGAGCCAGCGTGCCGCGGGCCCGGGACGGGACCACGCCAGCGCCGCCAAAGACGCGCCCACCGCGCCGTTGCGCAGGGCGGGGCCCGGACGATTGGCGAGGAGCAGGTCGCCGGCGGCCGCCTCGAGTCCGGTGCGGTAGGGCGTTCGGGCCAGCTTGCGGGCTGCCCGGTACACGGTGAGCGGGACGAAGAGGGACTGGGGGGAAGGCCGTTCGGAGCGGGCCAGGGCGGTGACCGGCCGCAGCAGGTGGCGTCTGCGCCGGTCCAGCAGCAGGTCGGCCAGCCGCGCCGGATGCGCGTCCAGCACCTGCCGCGCGCCCGCTCCGGTGAAGTGGTCGGCACTGCCGGCGGCCAGCCGGCCCCGGTGGCGTTCCGCGGTCACCAGGGACGGTGCGGGCTCGTCGGTCAGGGGGCCGGAGTCGAGATTCGCGTACGGCAGTCCTTCTTCTCCGGCGGCGACCACGACATGGTGCAGGCGTGGGTTGGCGGCGATGAGGCGGGCCCGTTCCAGCTCGGGCTCGCGCAGCTCGTGTCCGCTGGTGGCGAGGTCGTTGAAGGTGACGGCGAGCAGCCGTTCACCGGCGCCGGTGCCGTGTCCGAGGACCGTGCCCGGTACGCCGGGCAGTCCGGCCGCGAGCAGGGCGAGGGTGCTTGAGGCGCTGCCCCCGGAGAGGTCGGCGCCGATCCCGGGCGTTGGCGCGCCGCGGGCCGCGCGGCGTTCGGCGGGGCCCATCCCGGGGACGGGCCCCGGGTCGGGCGGCATGGTCTCTGGCGCGTGCCGGGGCGCGGTCAGCCTGGCGCGCACGGCCTCGACGAGTGCGTCGCGTACACCGTCGATGGCGCGGGCGGCCTCGACCTGCGGGGCGGCGACGGCGAGCGAGGCGACCGGTTCGTACCCGGTGATCTCCCGTGAGCCCTCCCGCAGGATCAGCGCGTGTCCGGGCGGGATGCGTTTCACTCCTGCGTACGGGGTGGAGTCGCGCAGCGCCTCCGGCGACTCGGGGCAGGCCAGCAGGGCGGCCAGGTGTCCGATGTCGAGCTGGGCCTCGATGAGGTCGGCCAGCGGGAGGGCGGCGGTCGCGTACGCCGTGCCGTTCGCCCACGGGGTGTAGAAGACGGGGCGGGCGCCGGCGAGGTCGCCGACGACGGTGATGCGGCGGCCGACCTGGACGACGACGGTGTAGCTGCCCGCCCATGCGGTCAGATGCCTCAGTGCGCCGCCGCGCGCCGCGAACAGTCCGACCCGCAGCTGTTCGTCGTTGGCGGCGCAGCAGCCGAGGACGGCGAGCCGGGTCACGGTGGGCGCCTGGCCGTTGCCCGGGGTGGCATAAGGCCGTTGGTGCGGTTCGGCGGTGATGATGCGCACCTCGTCGGGCCGCCAGTCCCCGACGGCCCACAGCGGATCCGGGTCGCCCCACAGGAGTTGGGCTCCGACGGGATGCAGGGTGCGGCCCTCTTCGGAGGCTCCGACGGCGCCCGCCGTGCCGAAGTTCGCGGCGATACTGCTCCACCCCACCAGCCACCGCATCGCCGCCTCCCCAACATTGCCGGACATCGCCGAAGCCGTTCGGGAACATGCTGCCACGAAGGAGGCGCACGCGAAGGGCTCCCGGTAGCGCGTGCAAAAACGGAACACCGCGGCGGCGTTGGCGATTTGCCGCCGGTGCGGGAGCCGGTTCCGAGGCCGCCGGAGGTCCGGGCGACCCTCGGGAGAGGCCGGCGGACAGGCGTCATTCAGCCATTTTTGAGGCCGCGTCAGCGTGGCAGTTTGACCGCAACACACGGACCGGGAGGCGCAGTTCGCCTCCCGGGCCCTGTCCGCCGCCCGCGGGGATTGAGGCGGCGGTGTCCCCCAGCCCGCTGGTTCCAGTACGCAGCGGGCCGACCCACGCAGCACTCATGGAAGCGCTCCCGCCTCCGACCGGCCAGAGCGCACGGACGGGCGCACGGCCACACGGCGGGAGCACGAGGGCGGACGGGCGATCACCCGTACGGACAACAATCCCGCCATAGGGAAGTTGGCCCCTTAACGGTCGGGATGCGGCGAACTACGCTGTGTTTGCTGCTGTTCTCCACAGGCGCGCATATTCCGCAGGGCACGGCCACATGGTTTTGCAGCCGGGACCGGTCGGGAGGGGGTGCCGCGAACCGGGAGAACCCAGCACGAATGCCGTGCGCGGGCCGTGCGCGGCAGCCGTCTGCGTGTCGAGGGGTGGCGCATGTCCAGGGAGCAACGCGGGCCGAACGAAAAGCTCGGCACGGTTCTCGCCCTCGCGGGAATCAGCAACGCGGGCCTCGCGCGGCGGGTCAACGACCTCGGCGCGCAGCGTGGTCTGACCCTCCGCTACGACAAGACGTCGGTGGCCCGGTGGGTGTCCAAGGGCATGGTGCCGCAGGGCGCCGCACCCCATCTCATCGCGGCTGCCATCGGCGCCAAGCTGGGCCGTCCGGTGCCGCTCCACGAGATCGGACTGGCCGACGCCGACCCGGCGCCCGAGGTGGGACTGGCGTTCCCGCGTGATGTCGGCGAAGCGGTGAAATCGGCCACCGAACTGTACCGGCTGGATCTTGCGGGCCGCCGTGCCGGCGGCGGGGGCATCTGGCAGTCCCTGGCCGGATCGTTCGCAGTGAGCGCTTACGCGACGCCCGCGTCCCGTTGGCTGATAACCCCGGCCGACGCGTCGGTCGAGCGGCTGTTCGACGCGACCGGCGGCTCGTCCCTCTCCGACCCCTCTTCCGGTTCCCCCGACGTTCCCGACGGCACGGAGACCGCGGACGCCGCCGACACGCCCGCCCGCGTGGGCCACAGCGACGTCGCGAAACTCCGGGAGGCGGCGGAGGACGCCCGCCGCTGGGACTCCAAGTACGGGGGCGGGGACTGGCGTTCGTCGATGGTGCCCGAGTGCCTGCGCGTCGACGCCGCACCCCTGCTCCTCGGCTCGTACTCGGACGAAGTGGGCCGGGCCCTGTTCGGCGCGACCGCCGAACTGACCCGACTCGCCGGGTGGATGGCCTTCGACACCGGACAGCAGGAAGCCGCGCAGCGCTACTACATCCAGGCGCTGCGCCTGGCCCGCGCCGCCGCCGATGTGCCGCTGGGCGGATACGTGCTCGCGTCCATGTCGCTCCAGGCGACGTACCGCGGCTTCGCCGACGAGGGCGTCGACCTGGCCCAGGCGGCACTGGAACGCAACCGGGGCCTCGCCACCGCCCGCACCATGAGCTTCTTCCGGCTGGTGGAGGCCCGCGCCCACGCCAAGGCGAACGACGCGGCGGCCGCGGGCGCGGCCCTCAAGGCCGCGGAGGGCTGGCTGGAGAGGTCGAGGGAGGGCGACGGCGACCCGTCCTGGCTGGGCTTCTACTCGTACGACAGATTCGCGGCGGACGCGGCCGAGTGCTACCGCGACCTGAAGGCGCCGCGGCAGGTGCGGCGCTTCACGGAACAGGCACTGTCCCGCCCCACGGAGGAGTACGTGCGCTCGCACGGACTGCGGCTCGTGGTGTCCGCGGTGGCCGAGCTGGAATCGGGCAATCTGGACGCTGCCTGTGCGGCGGGCACCCGCGCGGTGGAGGTCGCGGGCCGGATCTCGTCCGCTCGGACCACGGAGTACGTACGGGACCTCCTGCACCGGCTCGAGCCGTACGGCGACGAGCCGCGGGTCATGGAGCTGCGGGAGAGGGCCCGCCCGCTCCTCATGACACCCGCCTGACGCCCCTGACGGCACCCCCGGGGACGCCGGCGGCGGTTCCCGCGTGGAAGTCGGGCGTGTCTCCCGCGTGTCGACTGGTTTGAGCGCGTTGTCGGCGGGCCAGTGCACTATCGGGGTGGGAGGTGACGCGGTGAGGGCGTCCGGGCATGACTTCGACTGCGATGTGCTGGTGGTCGGCGGCGGCATCGTCGGCCTGTCGACGGCGTACGCGCTCTCGCGCTCGGCCCCCGGCACGGGAGTGACGGTCCTGGAGAAGGAACAGGGCCCCGCCCGGCACCAGACGGGCCGCAACAGCGGTGTGATCCACAGCGGGATCTACTACCGGCCCGGGTCGCTGAAGGCCCGGTTCGCCGTGCGCGGCGCCGCCGAGATGGTCAAGTTCTGCGCGGAGTACGGCATCGGTCACGAGGTCACCGGCAAGCTGATCGTGGCGACGGACAGGGACGAGCTCCCACGGCTCCACGCCCTGGTCCAGCGCGGCCGGGAGAACGGCATTCCGGTGCGCGAGCTCGGTCCGGCGCAGATCAGTGAGTACGAGCCGGAGGTCCGCGGCCTCGCCGCGATCCATGTGGCGACGACCGGCATCTGCGACTACGGGTCGGTGGCCGCACAGCTCGCGACGGCATCCGGTGCGGACGTGCGGTACGGCGAGGAGGTCACCGCCGTCGACCGCCGCCCGTGGGGCGTCGCGGTCCGGACACGATCGGGCACGGTCGTACGGGCCCGGGTGCTGGTCAACTGCGCCGGGCTGCACTGCGACCGGGTGGCCCGGCTCGCGGGCGACGACCCGGGGATGCGGATCGTCCCGTTCCGCGGGGAGTACTACGACCTGGCCCGCCCCGGTCTCGTCCGCGGGCTGGTCTACCCGGTGCCCGACCCGGCGTTCCCGTTCCTCGGCGTCCACCTCACCCGCGGCATCGACGGCGGCGTCCACGTCGGCCCGAACGCCGTCCCCGCTCTGGCACGCGAGGGCTACAGCTGGTCGGCCGTCCGGCCCCTGGACCTGGCGGGCACGCTCGGCTGGCCCGGCTCCTGGCACATCGCCCGCCGGCACTGGCGGTACGGGGCCGGGGAGCTGCGCCGCTCGGTGTCCAAGCGGGCGTTCACGGCGGCGGTACGGCGACTGCTGCCGGCGGTCACGGAGGACGACCTGCGCCCGGCACCGGCGGGCGTGCGCGCGCAGGCGGTGCTGCGCGACGGGACACTCGCCGACGACTTCCTGATCCGGGAGGCCCCGCGGACGGTGCACGTGCTGAACGCCCCCTCTCCGGCGGCGACGGCGTCGCTCCCGATCGGCCGCGAGGTCGCCCGTCGCGCGCTCACCGCGCTGTCGCCCTCGCGTCCCCGCACCGTCCGGTGACGCGGCCGGACCGGACGGCCGCCGCCTCGCGCGGAGCGTCCAAGCGGCAGCGCCGCCCCGTGACCTGACCGCTCCCACTCACCGGGGGCGCCCCACGCCCGGCGCACGGCCCGATCGCGCCCTCGTAGAATCGGCATCACTGTGTCTGAGTTCCGTGATCCCGACCCCAGCTCCGAGGCCCCGCGCCACTTCATCCGTGCCAAGAGCGAGCCGCGCTTCCCGGGCGGACCCGCCGCCGACCCGGCCGGTTCGCACCACGAGCGTCGTATTCGCAGCTTCCAGCCGCGGCGCAGCCGGGTCACCGCCGGGCAGGAGGACGCGTTGCAGCGGCTGTGGCCGCTGTGGGGCCTGGACATCGACGGGCACCGGGTGCTGGACCTCGAGGAGATGTTCGGCGGACTTCCCGTCGTCCTGGAGATCGGCTTCGGCATGGGGGAGGCTACCGCCCAGATGGCCGCCGACGACCCGGGGAACGGGATCCTCGCCGTCGACGTCCACACCCCGGGCCAGGGCAACCTGCTCGCTCTCGCGGAACGGAACGGCCTGTCCAACATCCGGGTGGCCAACGGCGACGCGATCATCCTGCTGCGGGAGATGCTGCCGCCCCGCTCGCTCCACGGCATGCGGGTCTACTTCCCTGACCCGTGGCCGAAGAAGCGGCACCACAAGCGCCGGCTGATCCAGCCGGACTTCCTCTCCCTCGCCGCCGGGCCCCTCGCTCCGGGCGCGATCCTGCACTGCGCGACCGACTGGGAGCCGTACGCCGAGCAGATGCTCGAGGTGCTGTCGGCGCATCCGGATTTCGAGAACACCCAGGAGGACGGCGGCTTCGCGCCGCGACCCGCGTTCCGTCCGCTGACCCGCTTCGAGGGCCAGGGCCTGGACAAGGGCCACAAGGTCCGCGATCTGCTGTTCCGCCGGGTCACGCCCCAGGCCTGAACTGTGCGGTGACGCCCGCGACGGGCGACGCGCCGTCGCCGCTTGTCGGTGCTCCTGGTTAGGGTCGACGGGTGTCCGACTCCGCGCAGCAACCACCGGAGCACCGCCCGCAGCGCCCGGCGGTGCCCCCGCACCCCGTGTTGCCCGCGCGCGAGCAGGAGCATGTCGACGCGCTGCTGACCGAAGTGCCCGCGCCGGCGCGCCGGCGCTATCGGCCGCGGGCGGCGTCGAGGATCTGGCGCAGCCGGGCGTTCCGCGCCGGTGCGGTGATCACCCTGCTCGCCCTGTGCGCTCTGGTGATCCTGGTGCTCGTGCGCGAGCAGACCGGCACCCACGGCTTCCTGGTCGGTCTCGGTCTCGCGACCCTGCCGGTCCCACTGCTGCTGGCGGCGTTCCGCTGGCTCGACCGGGTGGAGCCCGGCCCGTGGCGGAACCTTCTCTTCGCCTTCGCCTGGGGCGCGTTCGCCGCCGCGCTGGTCGCGATCGTCGCGAACACCTTCGCGACCCGCTGGATAGCGACGGCGACCGCCGACCCGGCGTCGGCCGACACTCTCGGCGCGACGGTGATAGCGCCGGTCGTGGAGGAGAGCGCCAAGGCCGCCGCGATCCTGCTGCTCTTCGTCTTCCGCAGACGGGACTTCACCGGGATCGTGGACGGCGTGGTGGTCGCCGGCTTCACCGCCACCGGCTTCGCCTTCACGGAGAACATCCTCTATCTGGGCAGCGCCTTCGACGAGGACCAGGCGATAGGCGCCTCCGGCTTCGCCTCCGTGACCGCCGCGACGTTCTTCGTACGCATCGTGATGTCGCCGTTCGCGCATCCGCTCTTCACCGTGCTCACCGGCCTCGGCTTCGGTCTCGCCGCGCTCGGCGCGCGCCGGCACCTGCGGTTGCGGCGCATCGCGCTGCCGCTGCTGGGCCTGGCGCTCGCGATGGGGATGCACGCCCTGTGGAACGGCTCGGCGTCGATGCTCGGCCCGTGGGGCTTCTACGCCGTGTACGGGGCGTTCATGGTGCCGGTGTTCGCGCTGCTCACCTGGCTGGCGATATGGACCCGCCAGCGTGAGCTGCGCACGATCTCGGAGGAGCTTCCGGCGTACGCCGCGGCCGGCTGGATGTCCGCGGCCGAGCCCCGCGCCCTGTCGTCGATGCGGGCCCGCACCGTGGCCCGGGACTTCGCCCGGCGCGCGTACGGCCCGGCGGCCGGGCACGCCGTGTCGGAGTACGAGGCGTTCGCGACGACGCTCGCCTTCCTGCGCCACCGGGCCCACCGGGGCGCTGCGGGCCCGGATTTCGTGGAGCGCGAGCAGGAGCTGCTGCACCATCTGTGGCAGCGCAGGGAGGTGGCGGGCCCTTCGCTGACGTACGCCGCCCAGGCGACGGCCCGGATGCCGCTGCCGCCGCCGCACCGCGACTACAGCGGCTACAACCCCTACCGCTACTGAGCCCGCGCCGGTGCGGTCTCAGGCGGACGCGGCGGTCAGCTCGGCCAGCTCGCCCTCCGTCAGGGCCAGGTCCGCCGCCGCCACCAGGGCCGGCACCTGCTCGACCGTACGGGCCGACGCGATCGGCGCGGCCACGGTCGGCTGCGCGGCCAGCCACGCCAGTGCGACGGTCGCGATCTCCGCGCCACGGGCCTGCGCGATCCTGTCGAGCACGTCGAGGACCTTCAGCCCCCGCTCCGACTCGAGGTGCTTGGAGGCTCCTTGGGCCCTGGCGCTGTCCACCGTGGTGCCGGGCCGGTACTTGCCGGTGAGGAAGCCCGACGCGAGCGCGTAGTAGGGGACGGCGGCGAGGCCGGCGCGGGCGGCGGTGTCCTGGAGCTCGCCCTCGTAGGTGCGGCGTGAGACCAGGTTGTAGTGGGGCTGCAGCGCCACATAGCGGGCGAGGCCCTCCCGCTCGGAGAAGTCCAGGGACGCCCGGAGCCGTTCGGCGCTGATGTTGGAGGCGGCGATCGCGCGCACCTTGCCGTCCTTCACCAGCTGGTCGAGGGCGGTGATGATCTCCTCGACGGGCACGGACGGGTCGTCGAAGTGGGTGTAGTAGAGGTCGATGTGGTCGGTGCCCAGCCGGGTGAGCGACTCCTCCGCGGCCGCCTTGATCGTGGTGGCGGAGAGGCCCTTGTGGCGGGGGTGGGCGCCGACCTTGGTGGCGACGACGACTTCGGAGCGGTTGCCGCGGGCCGCGAGCCACTTGCCGATGAGGGTCTCCGACTCGCCGCCCTCGTTCCCGGGGGCCCACGAGGAGTAGCTGTCGGCTGTGTCGACGAAGTTGCCGCCCGCGGCGGTGTACGCGTCGAGGACCGCGAAGGTCCGCGCCTCGTCGGCCGTCCAGCCGAAGACGTTGCCGCCGAGAGCGAGCGGGAAGACGGTCGGGCCGGAGGAACCGAGGGTGCGCAGAGAGGTCATGCGGTGATCAACGGCCGTGCCCGTACCGGCTATTCCGGCAGCCCTGGCGTCGGGGGGTGTGCGCCAGGGCTGCCGGAGACATGGATGTGCCCGGCACGGGACCTACCGCGACCCGTACCGGGCAGGGATCAGAGCGTGAGGCCCTTGCCGCGCAGCCACGCCATCGGGTCGATGCCCGCGCCGCCGGCGGTGTGCACCTCGAGGTGCAGGTGCGGGCCGGTGACATTACCGGTCGCGCCGACGCGCCCGATCGTCTCGCCGGTGGACACCTGCTGGCCCGCGCTCGCCGTCATCGAGGAGAGGTGGGCGTACAGGACCTCGGTGCCGTCCTCGAGTTCGAGGACGATGCGGTAGCCATAGGAACCGGACCAGCCTGCGGACTTGACCGTGCCGCCGTGCACCGCCTTGACCGGGGTCCCGGTCGGTGCCGCGAAGTCCAGGCCGGTGTGCTGGCCGGAGGACCACATCGCGCCGGACTCACCGTAGGTGGAGGTGATCGTGTAGGAGGAGGTCGGAAGGGAGAAGCTGCGGGCGAGCTCGGCGAGACGCGCCGCCTCCGCCGCCGCACGCGCGGCCTCCTCCGCCTTGCGCTTCTCCTCGGCGGCCTTGGCCTCGGCCGCGCTCTGCTGCTTCTCGGCTGCGGCCGCCGCCTGCTCGGCGGCGAGCGCCTCCGCGGCCGCCTTCGCCTCGGCGTCGGCCTCTGCCTGCTGCTGTTCGGCCTGCTGGAGGATCCGGGCGCGCAGGGCCTCGCCGGAGCCGGCGGCCTGAGCCTGGCCGGCGCCGCTGTCGGCGACCGTGGTCGCGGCGGTGAGCGGCGCGGCGTGCACATCGCCGTCGGAGTCGTCCGAGTCGGAGATCAGGGATCCCACGCCGGGAAGCGACTTCGCGTCGGGAAGCTTGTCCGCGATGGAATCGGGAAGGGAGATGGAGACCGCCGGCTTGTCCTGCGCGGTGGCTATGCCACCCGCGCCGACCGCGGCGATGACGCCGACTCCGAGCACCGTGGAGCTGCGGGCGATTCCGCCGCGCTGCTTGATGACACGGTGCCGGCCGCGCACGGGGCGGACGGAGTCCTCTGTGGGGTTCCACTCCTCCCAGGTCCGCTCGGGGGCGTCGGTACTGAAACGTTCGGACGCGAAGCGGGCCTCGGGGGCAGGCATGTTGGACGCCACGAAGGCGTACTCCTTTCCTTCCTTCTCGCCTACCGGGTTAGCTGACGGGTTCGGAGCAGGAAGGTCTCCTACGGGCGCCCTCGACCGCGGACTGAGCGGCAAAGGGTGACCGATTCACCCCAATTAGTGGTTCCCCGGTTCCCTTGCGGGATTCGGCACGTGCGCACGGCGCCGCCTCTGCGACGGCTGGGACGACCGCACTGCGTTATCGAACGTTAATAGACGCCGGGGCCGGATTCCAAGCTGTTCCGGGTGATCATTAACGACTTCACCCGGGACTTACCCGGACAGAATCGGCCGGAACCGGGCGAGTTGATCAAACCTCAGAGGCGGTCAGAGTTCTGACGGTGTGTCAAATGTTATGCGGACGGCTCCCCTTCGACTACGCAGCGTGCGCACCACCCGTATCAGGGCCGTGATGTCACGCGGGCCTGCCGCGGCCGTCCGGCTCCGGCGGAACCACCGGCACCGTCCTGCGCCGTTCCGGCTGCCCTTCCGCCGGCCTGCCGACCGCCAGCAGCGCCATGTCGTCGCTCGAACCGCCGCCGGTGTACCGCCGTACGTCGTCGACGAGCGCGTCCAGCAGCTCCGCCGGCCCCGGGAAGAGACGCCCCGCGAGCCGTTCCACCGGGTCGTAGAAGACGCCGCGAGCGTCCCGCGCCTCCGTCACCCCGTCCGTGTAGAGCAGCAGCGTCGCCCCGTCGGGCAGCGGGTACTCGTCCGCCCGGTCCGGCCACGCCGCCAGGTCGCCCATCCCCAGCGGCAGCGCGGCCTGCGCCGGCGCGAGGACGTCCAGAGCCCCGTCGGCGTGCAGCACCAAGGGCTCGGGATGCCCCCGGTTCACCAGCCGCACCAGGGCCCGGCCGCGCGGGATCTCGCCCAGAACAGCGGTGGTGAACCCCTCCACGGCGTCCAGCCCCTCCCGCCTGGTGCCTTCCCGCTTGAGCGCCCGCTCCAACCGCTGCGCCACGCCCTCCAGCGAGTGCTCCTGCTCCGCGGCCTCGCGGAAGGCGCCGATGAGCACGGCCACGGTCCCCACCGCCCCCAGCCCTTTGCCCCGCACATCGCCGACGAGGAGGCGCACGCCGTGAGGGGTGTCCTGCACCGCGAAGAGGTCACCGCCGATGAACGCGCCCGCCTGCGCCGCCTCGTACCGGGCGGCGATGTACAGACCGCCGATCCGGTCGGCCGGCGCGGGCAGGACGGCCCGCTGCGCGGTCTCGGCGATCACCCGGGCCGAGGCGAGCCGCTCACCGCTGCGCCGCACGAGGATGTTGATGAACAGCGCGAGTACGACGACGGTGACCACCGTGGTCGTCTCGGTGAGGACCGTGATCTGCCAGAAGCTTCTGTTGACGGCATGGAGGACGCTCAGCGCCAGAACCGCGGCGATCCCGGTCAGCAGGGTCGCCATCCATGACAGGACAGGCGCCGCGACGAGCGGGGCGGCCGCATAGAGAGGTACGGCGGTGAACCGGGGCGGGGTCAGAACATCGAAGACCACCCCGCCGACGATCATCGCCATGGGCAACACGCGGACGAACCACGGGGCTCTTCTGGCGCCGCCCTGATCTCGCCACTCCTGGCCCAAAGGTGGTCTCCTGCCGGGTCCTACCGGGTCCGCTGACGGCTGCGGACAGTACCGCGCCCCCCTCAGGCTGAAGGCCGACGCGCCGCGGGGCGACTTCCGGT
>NZ_JBSGZJ010000202.1:0-12078 GCF_053610925.1 Streptomyces sp. NPDC054847
AGCAAGGAGCTCGGCAAGGTCCTCGCCGACAGCGCGGGGCTCACCCTCTACCGGTTCGACAAGGACACCGCGGAACCGCCGAAGTCGAATTGCGAAGGCGACTGCGCGAAGACCTGGCCGGTCGTCGCCGCCGGCGGCGCCTCCGCGGCCCCCGGGGTCGACCCGTCCCTGATCGGCGAGGTCACCAGGGCGGACGGCACCAAGCAGCTCACCATCGGCGGCTGGCCGATGTACCGCTACGCCAAGGACACCAAGGCAGGTGACGTCAAGGGCCAGGGTGTGGGCGGCACTTGGTACGCGGCCGCCCCCGACGGCAAGAAGGCCGCACCGGGCGCCGGCGGGGAAGCGGGCGGCGACGAGGGCACGGAGCCCGCCGACCTCGCGGGGCTTTCCGTACGCAAGGACCCCAAGCTCGGTGAGATCGTGGTCGACAAGAACGGAATGACCGTCTACCGCTTCATGAAGGACTCGGCCTGGCCGATGAAGACCGCCTGCACCGGCGACTGCCTGAAGAAGTGGCCGGTCGTGGAGCCCGTCGACAAGAACGACACCGTCGGGATCCTCAAGAAGGGCTTTGTCACCTTCGACCGGCCCGACGGGATCGAGCAGCAGACCATCGACTGCTGGCCGATCTACACCTTCGCGGGCGACTCCAAGCCGGGTGACACCAACGGCCAGGGCGTCGGCGGCACCTGGTACGCCGTCTCGCCCGAGGGCAAGCCGGTCGGAGCGCCCAAGTAGTCCCCACGCTGCGCCTCCGGCCAGCGTCGGCCCGCCCCACGCCCCTCCGCGTGACGGCGGGCCCGACGCATGTGCGGGAGCGTTTGCCGGACGCATGTGACGACGTCGCGTTCCGGTGGCGCATGACGAACAGGTGTGACCAAGAACGGACCGCTAATTTCCGTTTGGGGTCGCCCTCTTGGCGGGCGATCAGTAGCCTCGGCTCGAACACTGGCCATGGACATGGCCGAACTCCCCCGTGGCGACTTGTTGGAGACATCGATGGAGCGTCCCGCCTGGGCCCCGCAGGGCATCGACATATCGGTGCCGAGCGTGTCCCGCATTTATGACTTCTACCTGGGCGGCTCCCACAATTTCGAGGTCGACAGGGCGGCCGCGCGCAGGGCCATGGAGTTCATGCCGGGACTCCCCAAGATCATGCAGGCGAACCGTGCCTTCATGCGCCGCGCCGTCAATTACGCGGTGGGCGAGGGCATCACGCAGTTCCTCGACATCGGCTCCGGCATTCCGACCTTCGGGAATGTCCATGAAGTCGCCCGCAGGGCAAGCCCCGAGGCGCGGGTGCTCTACGTGGACCACGACCCGGTCGCGGTCGCGCACAGCCGGGCCGTCCTCGACGGGGACACGCAGTCGGACGTCGTCGCCGCCGACCTGCGCAAGCCGCGGGAGATCCTGGGGAGCCCCGAGGCGAAACTGCTGGACCTGGAACGGCCCGTGGCGCTGCTCCTCGTCGCCGTGCTGCACTTCCTCACGGACGAGGACGAGCCGTGGCAGGCCGTGGCCGAGCTGCGGGACGCACTGGCGCCCGGCAGCCTGCTGGTGATCACCCACGCCTCCTTCGAAGGCATCCCCCTCCCGGACGAGCAGGCCGGTGGCACGGTCGGTGTGTACCGGGACATCCGCAATCCGCTCGTGATGCGATCGCGTGAGGAGGTCGGCCGGTTCTTCGACGGGTACACCATGGTCGAACCGGGCCTCGTTTCCATGCCGGACTGGCGGCCCGACGGGCCCGTCGACCAGGAGGATCCGTACGCCTTCTCCGGCTTCGCCGGGGTGGGGCGCAAAGGGTGAGGCAATCGTCACGGGCGTCCGGGTCCGAGGGGGACACGGACGTGCTGGAGGACCGGCTCAGGCGGTTCGCGACCATCTGGAGCCGTGCCATCTTCCCCGCTACGGCAACGTCGCTCACCCGGCCCGAGTTCGAGCAGCACCTGCTGCCGCTCGCACGGGAGTTGAACAGCGCCCTCCATGCCCGCCCCTTCACCGCACAGCCCGCGCAGCAGGTGGGGGCCGCCCTGGTCGGCGCGCACTGCACCGACCCTGACGCACTCAGCCGCACCCTCGGCGTCGTCGACGCCTACCTGGTGCTCTACTGCGGCGACCCCGGGCAGACCGCCGAGGAGAACCGGGCCCGCTGCGCCCGCCTCCAGCACGCCCTCGCCGCCGGCTTCGCCCAGGCGCTGCGGGAACGGACGCTGGCCGAGCAGGAGTCCATCGCCCGCTCGTCGCTGCTGGCGCGCAGTGAGGCGCTCCAGGCCATGCATGCCACGGAGGCACGCTTCCGCGCGGTCTTCGAGGGCGCCGCGATCGGCATCGGGATCGCCGACCTCGAGGGCAACGTGCTGGAGGTCAACGACACGCTGACCCAGATGTTCGGCGGTCTGGAGAACCACGTCCGCGGGCGCAAGGTCACCGACTGGGCGCACCCGGAGGACCGGCCGCAGGTCTGGAAGCTGTACCACGAGCTGGTGACCGGGGAACGCGAGCACTACCGGGTCGAGAAGCCGTTCTACCGCAACGACGGCACCGTCCTGTGGACCAATCTCACCGTCTCCCTGCTGCGCGACGCCGACGGGGAGCCGCAGTACCAGCTCGCGCTGTTCGAGGACACCACGGAGCGGCGGCTGCTCAATCTGCGCCTGCGGTACGAGGCCACGCACGACGCGCTGACCGGTCTGCCCAACCGGACCCTGTTCTTCGAGCGTCTCGAGAAGGCCGTCGGCGCGGCGGCCGGCACCCGCTTCGGGCTGTGCTACCTCGACCTTGACGGCTTCAAGACCATCAACGACAGCCTCGGCCACGCCACCGGCGACCGGCTGCTGGTGGAGGTCGCCGACCGGCTGCAGAGCTGCGCCACCGCGCCGGGCGAGATGGTCGCGCGGCTCGGCGGCGACGAGTTCGTCGCGCTGACGACCGGGCCCGACACACAGAACGCCGTGGACGAGCTGGCCACCCGCATCCTGGGCGCCCTCGCCACCCCGATTTGTGTCGACGGGCGGGAGTTCACCGTCCGCGGCAGCATCGGCATCGTGGAGGGCCCGGCCGGGGAGCGCACCAGTGCGGAGGTGCTGCGCAGCGCCGACATCACCATGTACCGCGCCAAGTCCGCGGGCGGCAACCGCTTCGAGATCGCGGACCCGGAGGCCGACGCCCGCGCGATCACCCGGCACGGGCTGACCAACGCGCTGCCCGCCGCCCTGGAACGCGGTGAGTTCTTCATCGAGTACCAGCCGCTGGTGCACCTCGGCGACGGCAGCGTGCACGGCGCCGAGGCGCTGGTGCGCTGGTGCCATCCGCAGCACGGGGTGCTCGGCCCCGACCGGTTCATACCGCTCGCGGAACGCACGGGGCTGATCGTGCCGCTCGGCCGCTGGGTGCTCCAGGAGGCCGTACGCCAGGCCAGGTTCTGGAGCAGGCGGCACACGGACGGCGGCCCGCTGCGGATCAACGTCAACCTCTCGCCCGCCCAGCTCCAGCATCCCGGGCTGGTGGCCGACACCGTCGACGTGCTCGAGCGCTCGGGTCTGGAACCGGGCGCGCTCTGTCTGGAGGTCACCGAGTCGGCGCTGATCGGCGCCGACGAGGACCGGCTCAAGCCGCTGCGGCAACTGGCGGAGATGGGTGTCGACATCGCGCTCGACGATTTCGGAACCGGGTACTCCAACCTGGCCAACCTGCGCCGGCTCCCGGTGAGCGTGCTGAAGCTGGATCGTTCCTTCACCCAGGGCATGCAGCGTCATCCGGCCGACCCCGTCGACCTGAAGATCGTCGAGGGCATCGTGTCCCTCGCGCACAGCCTGGAGCTGGCCGTCACGGTGGAAGGGGTGGAGACCGGCGCCCAGGCCGAGCAGCTGAGGGAACTCGGCTGCGACACCGCGCAGGGGTGGTACTACGCGCGGCCGGGCGCACCCGACCGGATTCACACGCTGGTGATGGCCGACGCCGTCTGACCTCCCGCGGCGGCCAACGAGTCCAGCAGCACCCGCTGCAGCTCGCGGGCCGCCCGGGGCGGCGCCACATCGCTGCGGTGCGCCAGCGCGACGGTCCGGCGCAGGCCGGGACCGGCGAGCGGGGTCACCCGCAGGTCGCCGCCGGCCCGCTCGGCGACCGTGCGGGGCACGACGGCGACGCCGAGCCCGGCCCGTACGAAGCCGAGCACCGCGTCCATCTCGCCGCCCTCCACCGTGAAGGTCGGCTCGAACCCCTCCGCCCGGCAGGCGGCGACGGTCAGCTCCCGCAGGTCGTAGCCGTGCCGGAACATCACCAGCGGCTCGCCGGCGAGGTCGGCGATCCGCACCGGACGGCGGGGCGCCCGGGCCTGCGGCGACGACACCACGACCAGATCCTCCTTGAGCAGCTCGACGGTGGTCAGCGCGGGGGACGGCGACGGCAGGGGCAGCACGACGAGGGCGAGATCGAGCGAGCCGCGGGCCAGCTCCCGCACCAGGTCGTGCGAGCCGGACTCCTCGATCAGCAGCTCGATACCCGGATGCAGATCGTGGAAGGTGCGCAGCACCTCGGGCAGCAGGCCCGTGCACAGGCTCGGCGTGGCCCCCAGCCGCACCCGCCCGCGGCGCAGCTGGGCCAGCTCCTGGACCTCGCGGCGGGCCGTGTCGGCGTCGGCGAGGATGCGCCGCGCGAGGGGGAGCAGGGTCTCGCCCGCGTCCGTGAGGGCGATGTTGCCGCGGGCCCGGCCGAACAGGTCCGCCCCCAGCTCCTTCTCCAGCGCTCTGATCTGCTGGGACAGCGACGGCTGCGAGACGTGGACGCGCTCGGCGGCACGCGTGAAGTGGCGGGTCTCCGCGACGGCGACGAAGTAGAGGAGCTGCTGCAGCTGCATCCGGCCACGATAGACCATGCCTATGGACATGAGCTGGATCATGTCTTGGACCTCTGGACCCCTCCCGCCCTAGCGTCGACGGCATGGCACTGGGAACGAGGACGGAAGAGAAGCAGCCGAGGACGGACGGGCGACCGTCCGGCATACGGCTGTTCTGGCGGTCCACCGTCGGCAAGAAGACGGTCATGGCCGTCAGCGGCCTGATCATGCTCGGTTACCTCGTCGCCCACATGATGGGCAACCTCAAGATCTTCTTCGGGGCGGACGAGTTCAACGCGTACGGGCACTGGCTGCGGACCATGGGCGAGCCCGTGCTCCACTACTCCTGGGCCCTGTGGCTCGTGCGGGTGGTGCTGCTGCTGGCCGTCGTCGGGCACGGCGTCGCCGCCTACCAGCTCAGCCGCCGCGACATCGCGGCACGCCCGGACAAGTACGTGCACCGGAAGCGGCGCTCGAGCTACGCCACGCGCACCATGCGCTGGGGCGGGATCATCCTGGCGCTGTTCATCGTCTGGCACCTGCTGGACCTGACGACCCTCACCGTCAACGAGAACGCCCAGCCCGGCCACCCGTACGAGAACGTCGTCGCCACGTTCTCCACGTGGTACGGCAACGTCGTCTACATCGTCGCGATGCTCGCCGTCGGACTTCACATCCGGCACGGCTTCTGGAGCGCCGCACAGACCCTCGGGATGGGCAACGCCACCCGCGACCGCATCCTCAAGACCATCGCCGACGGGCTGGCCCTGCTGCTCACGGCCGGCTTCCTCTCCGTACCCGTCGCCGTCATGACCGGAGTCGTGAGCTGACATGGACTACCTCGACCACACGACCGGCGCGCCCCTCGTCGACACCAAGGCGCCACAAGGCCCCGTCGAACAGCGCTGGGACCGGCGCCGCTTCGAGGCGAAGCTGGTCAACCCCGCCAACCGCCGCAAGCACACCGTCATCGTCGTCGGCACGGGCCTCGCCGGCGGCGCGGCGGGCGCCACCCTCGCCGAACAGGGCTACCACGTCGAGCAGTTCTGCTACCAGGACTCGCCGCGACGGGCGCACTCGATCGCCGCGCAGGGCGGCATCAACGCCGCCAAGAACTACCGCAACGACGGCGACTCCGTGCACCGCCTCTTCTACGACACCGTCAAGGGCGGCGACTTCAGGGCCCGCGAGTCCAATGTGCACCGCCTCGCCGAGATCTCCGTCGAGATCATCGACCAGTGCGTGGCCCAGGGCGTCCCCTTCGCCCGCGAGTACGGCGGCCTGCTCGACACCCGCTCCTTCGGCGGCGTCCAGGTGTCCCGCACCTTCTACGCCCGCGGCCAGACCGGCCAGCAGCTCCTGCTCGGCGCCTACCAGGCACTCTCCCGCCAGATCGCGGCCGGCACCGTCACCATGCACCCCCGCACCGAGATGCTCGATCTGATCGTCGTCGACGGACGGGCCCGCGGCATCGTCGCCCGCGATCTGATCACTGGCCGGATCTCCACGTACTTCGCCGACGCGGTGGTCCTCGCGACCGGCGGCTACGGCAACGTCTTCTACCTGTCGACGAACGCCATGAACTCCAACGCCACCGCCGTCTGGCGGGCCCACCGGCGCGGGGCCTGGTTCGCCAACCCCTGCTTCACCCAGATCCACCCCACCTGCATCCCGCGCACCGGCGACCACCAGTCCAAACTGACGCTGATGAGCGAGTCGCTGCGCAACGACGGCCGCATCTGGGTGCCCAAGGCCCGTGGCGACGAGCGGCCGCCCAACGAGATCCCCGAAGACGAACGCGACTACTACCTGGAGCGGATCTACCCGTCCTTCGGCAACCTCGTCCCCCGCGACATCGCCTCACGGGCGGCGAAGAACGTCTGCGACGAAGGACGCGGCGTCGGCCCCGGCGGGCAGGGCGTCTACCTGGACTTCGCCGACGCGATCAGGCGGATGGGCCGCGAGAAGGTCGAGGAGAAGTACGGCAACCTCTTCGAGATGTACGAGCGGATCACCGCGGAGAACCCGTACGAGGTCCCCATGCGGATCTACCCCGCCGTGCACTACACGATGGGCGGCCTGTGGGTCGACTACGACCTGCAGACCACGATCCCCGGCCTCTTCGCCATCGGTGAGGCCAACTTCTCCGACCACGGCGCCAACCGCCTCGGCGCCTCCGCCCTGATGCAGGGCCTCGCCGACGGCTACTTCGTCCTGCCGTCCACCATCAACGACTACCTCGCCCGCGGCACCTTCGACGCCGTCGGCGCCGGCCACCCCGCCGTCGCGGAGGCCGTCGCAGAGGTGGAGGACCGGCTGAACCTGCTGCTCGCCGTCGGCGGCGACCGCACGCCCGACTCCTTCCACCGCGAGATCGGCGAACTCATGTGGGAGTTCTGCGGAATGGCCCGCACCGACGAAGGACTCCGCAAGGCGCTCGACCGGATCCCGCAGATCCGCGAAGAGTTCTGGCGGCGCATCAAGGTGCCGGGCACGGGCGAGGAGTTCAACCAGTCGCTGGAGAAGGCCAACCGCGTCGTCGACTACCTGGAGCTCGCCGAGCTGATGTGCCTCGACGCGCTGCACCGCACCGAATCGTGCGGCGGCCACTTCCGGGAGGAGTCCCGGACCCCGGACGGCGAAGCCGCTCGCAAGGACGACGAGTTCGCCTACGCGGCCGCCTGGGAGTTCACGGGCACCGGCGCCCCTCCCGTCCTGCACAAGGAAGACCTGGTCTTCGAGTACGTCCACCCCACCCAGCGGAGCTACGCATGAAGCTCAACCTGCGCATCTGGCGGCAGAAGAACGCCGACACCCCCGGCGCCATGGCGACCTACGAGGTGGACGGCATCTCGTCCGACATGTCGTTCCTGGAGATGCTCGACACCCTCAACGAGGACCTGATCCTGCGCGGCGAGGAACCCGTCGCCTTCGACCACGACTGCCGAGAGGGCATCTGCGGCGCCTGCTCCCTCGTCATCAACGGCGACGCCCACGGCCCGGAACGCACCACCACCTGCCAGCTCCACATGCGTTCCTTCCGCGACGGCGACACCATCGACGTCGAACCGTGGCGGGCCTCGGCCTTCCCGGTCGTGAAGGACCTCGTCGTCGACCGCTCCGCCTTCGACCGGATCATCCAGGCCGGCGGCTACATCAGCGCTCCCACCGGTTCGGCCCCCGACGCGCACGCCACTCCCGTGCCCAAGCCGGACGCCGACCTCGCCTTCGAGCACGCCGAGTGCATCGGCTGCGGGGCGTGTGTGGCGGCCTGCCCCAACGGCTCCGCGATGCTCTTCACCTCCGCCAAGGTCAACCACCTCAATGTGCTGCCCCAGGGCGCCCCGGAGCGTGAGACCCGGGTGCTCGACATGGTCGCGGCCATGGACGACGAGGGCTTCGGAGGGTGCACGCTCACCGGGGAGTGCGCCACCGCCTGCCCGAAGGGGATCCCGCTGCCGTCCATCGCCGCGATGAACAAGGAGTGGCTGCGCGCCACGCGCAAGGTCAGGCGGTGACCGCCGGCCGCATGTCGGCGCCATAGAGGGTCTCGTAGTCGGGCACGACGATCCTCGAGGTGGGCGAGAGCGTACGGACCAGGTCCGTGAAACCGTCCAGGTCCATGACCGGATCACGCTGCGGCGGCAGGCTCAGCGGCCTCTCGAAGTTGTCCCAGTGGACCGGGACGACGGTCGCGGGGTCGCCGAGCGCGCCCAGCAGCCTCTCGAGGTAGCGGTACGTCGCCGTGCTCGACGGGGTGGCGGCCATCAGCACATCGGGTCGCAGCCCGCTCGCGGCCCGCTCCTCGAAGTCGCTCGCGCCCATGAGGAAGACCGACGGGCCGCCCTTCACGCTCACCTGGAAGGCGAGCGTGTCGCCCTCCGGCAGATCGGAGATCGTCCGCGGCGCACGGCGCGGCACGGCGTTCAGCGTGCCCGGCGCGAAGTAGGACCACTTGGCGTTACGGCTGTGCCGGCTCGCGACGACCTCCACCGTGAAGCCGTCGAAGTCGAGCATCTCGCCGCCCTTGACCACGCTGATCTGCCCGGCGTCCACGCCGAGCGCCCGCAGCACGTGGTACGTCGTCTCGGTGCCGATGACCCGGGCGCCCGTCGAACGCGCGATATGGGGTACGTCGTTGATGTGGTCCCAGTGGGTGTGGCTGACCAGCACCAGCTCCGGGCTGCCCGCGTGCCGTGTCACCAGCTCCTCGTCGCAGAGCAGCGGGGTGGCCGCGTCGAAGCTGCCCTTCGGGCCGAACAGGCCGGTCGGGAAGCGTGTGATGTACGGGTCGAACAGGACGGTCCGGTCGCCGATCCCGATGCGCCAGCCCGAGGTGCCGAGCCAGCGCAGGGTCGCGGAGCCGGCGGGTACCGCGGCGGCCTTCCGGGACCCGGCCGTCGAAGCAGCCGCTGCCCCCGCCGGCAGCAGCGGCGCCGCCGCACCGAGCGCCGCTCCGCGGAGCAGGGTCCGCCGCACGAAGCTCCTCCGGCCGCCGTGCTGAGGGCCGTTCATGGGGTCACTCATGTGCTCACTCGTGTGTTCGCTCATGAGTCAGAGGAGATCAGGCGCGGGCGGGTCCCGTCCAAGACCGTTGCGGCGCACCACCGATACCCGAATGGGCATGACTGCTTCTCAGCTCGCCAGCGCCTCAGCGGTGGCGCGGACGAACCCCTCCGGGTTGTCCAGCATGATGTTGTGTCCGCAGTCCGGTATCGCGACGACGGACACCCCGGCTTCGGTGAGTGCGCCGGCGCCCGGGAGGGGGCCGTCGGCCTCGGGCAGCAGGAAAGTGCGGGGAATCCTCAGGTCCAGGAGGAGCTCGCGCATGGTGGGCACGGTGCCGCCGGTCAGGTGGACCGCGCTGCGATGCAGTGCCTCAAGGCCGGCGAGGCGCATCGTCGACCACCAGTGGGGGCCGACCCGGTCGCGGACCTCCTTCCATCCGTCCGCCAGAAAATCCTGCTCGGAACGGGCGGCGATGCCGCTGCTTCCTGCGGAAGCGGGCCTGCGCGGGAGCGGGTCGAGATTGGCGTCGATCAGCACCAGGCGGGAGACCAGGTCGGGATGCCGGGCCGCCAGGACGATGGCCACCGAACCTCCCATGCTGTGCGCGATCAGCTCCGCGCCGGTGACGTCGGCGGAGGTCAGGGCCACGGCGAGCGCGTCCGCGTGGGATTCCAGGGTGTAGTCGAAGTCCGTCGGCCGGTCGCTGATGCCGTGACCGAGCAGGTCGATCAGCAGCGAACGGCGGCCGGCCAGCAGAGGATGAACCGCGACCTCCGTGAAGTAGGCGGGCGAAGTGGCACCCAGACCATGCACGTACACGCGTGGCGGCTCCTGGCCCGGCAGTTCGACCCAGCGGATCCGGTCGCCTTCGGGTGTCACGGTGGCACTGCGCACAGTCTGCTCCCCTGCAGTCAAGATCGTGGAGAGACGAGAGTAGCCACGAGAGCCGGGTGCCCCGCTCTCGCCCGCCGATACGGGCCCATCGCGGGTCAGGACCGGTGCTCGGGCTCGAGGCCGCGCAGCAGGTCCACCGCCGTCCGGGCCGCCGCGCCGATCGCCACGTCCGTTTCCGTATGGTTCGCCTGCAGCCCCGGAGTGCGGGCGAACACGGCCACCGCGTACCTGCCTCCGTCCGGGTACTCGGCCACCCCGACCTCGTTGTGCAGTCCCGGCAGGGTGCCCGTCTTGGCCGCGACGCGCACGCCGTCGCCGAACCCGGCGGCGAGCCGGTGGCGGAAGACCTGGCGGCCCATCAGGTCCCGTACCTGCGCGCATGCTTCGGGCGGTCCCGCCTCGTCCCGCCACACCATCCGGAGCAGGCGCGTCATCTCGCGCGGCGTGCTCGCGTTCGTACGTGCCGGGTCGTACACGCCGAGGCCGCGGACCTCGGCGGCGGACAGCGTCGGGAAGACCGCGGCGAACTCCCGCTCGTCCCGCGCCCCCACCTCGTCGAGCATCGACTCCAGCACCTGACGGGGCCCGCCCACGATCCGGGTGCTCGCCAGCCCGAGCTCCTTCGCCAGCATCGCCACCGTGTCCGGACCCACCCGCTCCATCAGCAGGTCCGCGGCCGTGTTGTCACTCACCGCCATCGCGAAGTGGGCGAGGTCGCGCAGGGACAGCTCCACGTCGTCGAGACAGCCCCCGGTGCCCCAGCCGCCGAGGCGCCGCTCGGACGTCACCCGGACCCGCTCCCGGGGATCGAGCTGGCCGGCGGCCGACTGGCGGGCGAACTCCAGGACGAGCAGCACCTTGAACACCGAGGCTACGACGACCGGTTCATCGGCGCCGTATCCCGCCTCGCCGGGGCCGTCGATGTCCACGGAGTGCAGGAAGCCCTCGGCTCCCGCCCCGGCGAACACCGCTCGCAGTCTCTCCTCGATCAGCATTCGGCCACCGCTCCTGTCGCCTAGGGTCGTCCCGTGGATCTCCTGCGCCACTTGCGTATCTTCGTCGTTGTGGCCGACGAGTTGAACTTCGGGCGGGCGGCCGATCGCCTCGGCATGGCCCAGCCGCCGCTCAGCCGTGCCGTGCGCAAGCTGGAGGACGAGCTCGGCGCGGAACTCTTCGACCGTTCACGGCGGCAGGTGCAGCTCACCCCGGCCGGGTCCGTACTCGTGGACCAGGCGCGGGATCTGCTGTCCCGTGAGGAGCGCACCAGGGCGCTCGTCCGTCGTGCCCGCGACGGCGGTCTCGGCACGCTGCGCGCGGGCGTACCGCCCGACACTTCCGCGGCGGTGCTGGGGGCTCTGGTCGCCGAATGCGGGGAACGGGCCCTGCGCGTCGACCTCCAGGAGCTGACGACGGACGAGCAGCTCCGGCTGCTGGCCTCCGGGGGGCTCGACATCGGTCTCGTCCAGCAGCCTGCGGACGTCAGCGGCCTGGAGCTGGGACCGGAGACCCGGCTCGAGCTGGGTGTGGTGCTGCCCCGCACCTCGCCCCTCGCCCGGCTCCCGGAGGTCGCGCTGGCCGACCTGGCAGGCCAGGACCTCGTCCTCTTCCCGAGGGCCTCGGCCCCCGGCTGGTACGACACGACTCTCGAGATCTGCCGTGCCGCCGGCTTCGTTCCCCGTACGGTGCGGCAGGCCCGTAACCCGGAGTTCCTCATCGGCCTGGTGGCGGCCGGCCACGGAGTCGCCTTCGACCAGGGGCCGGTGGCGCGCAAGGAGCCCAGGGTGCTCTGGCGGCCCCTCGCGGGCCGGCCGCTCGCGCAGCGGATCCGAGCGGCC
>NZ_JBSGZJ010000203.1:0-12037 GCF_053610925.1 Streptomyces sp. NPDC054847
ACATCACACCGTCCGGGCCCCGCACGGGACGCTGCTACGGGGATGGGCGGCCGGGGTTCACGCACACGGCCGCTGCCGTGGCGGTGCTCGCGGTGCCACACCTGGCGACCGGCCGCGCGGGCCCTCCCCTCAGTGGGTGCGCGGCACGCTCCGGACGGCCCATGCCGGTGAACGCCAGGGTGACGACGGCGACCAGGGACCAGCAGGGCCGGGCCCGGCGCCTGGGCCGCCGAGGTCGTCCTGGGCGGGGCAGAAGTCCGGCTGTTGCCAGGCGGTCCGCCACACCGGCGCCGCCTCGGCGGTCCGGGCCCCGGACCGCCGTGCGCCTCAGAGCGGCAGCAGGTCGGGGCGCTTGGCCTCCACATGATCGCCGGAGCTCTCGCCGCGGAGCCGCCGCCCGATCCAGGGCACCAGATACTCGCGCGCCCACTGGATGTCGTCCCGGCGCACCTCGAGCGTCCCTCGCGGGGGCAGCGGCGGCCACGGCTGGTCGGGGTCGGCGGGCACCTCGATCCCGAGGACCTGAGCGGCGCGCAGCGCGACCCTGGTGTGCCCCTCGGGTGACAGGTGGAGCCGGTCGGCGTCCCAAGCCCGCCGGTCCTGGACGGACTTGAGCGACCACAGGTCCAGCACGGGGCAGTCGTAGCGGTCGGCGATGGCCCGTACGTGGGCGGTGTACGTGGCGATCTTGCCGCGCAGATGCCGCAGGACCGGCACGTCCCGGGTGTCGAAGCCGGTGGTCACCATGACGGTGCCGACCGAGCCGGCGAGGTCGGCCACCGCGCGTTCGAAGCGTTCCGCGACGTCGTCGGGGTCGGAACCGGGCCGGATGATGTCGTTGCCGCCGGCGCAGAAGGTCACCAGGTCCGGCGCGAGCTCGCGCGCCCTCGGCACCTGATCCTCGACGATCTGGTCGAGGAGGCGGCCGCGTACGGCGAGGTTGGCGTACCGGAAGGAGTGCTCCGGCATCCGGTCGGCGAGCAGGACGGCGAACCGGTCCGCCCATCCGACGAATCTCCCGTCGGGCCCCGGGTCCCCCACGCCCTCGGTGAAGCTGTCACCGATCGCCGCGTACGACCCGAATACGCCACTGTTCTCTGTTCTCGAATCGTCTGCCACGGGAGCACATCTTTCCTTCACTGATGTGACCTACGCGACCGTAAGGAGGGGTTGACGCGCCGTGATCTTTACCACCCGTCAAATTCCGGCCGGGCCGGAATACGCGGAAGCCCCCGCTCCGCCTGATGCGGAACGGGGACTCACCGGTGGACCGGGGGCTACCGGACGGCTCAGAGGGAGACGCCGTGCTCGCGCAGGTAGGCCAGCGGGTCGATGTCCGAACCGTACGAGGAGCCGGTGCGGACCTCGAAGTGCAGGTGCGGACCGGAGGAGTTGCCGGTCGAACCCGACAGTCCGATCTGCTGACCACCGGTCACCGACTGCCCGCTGGAGACGGCGAGCGAGGAGAGGTGGGCGTACTGGGAGTAGGTGCCGTCCGTGTGCTGGATGACGACCTCGTTGCCGTAGGCGCCGCCCCAGCCGGCGGAGACGACGGTACCCGCGCCGATGGCCTTGACGGAGCTGCCGGTGGGGGCGGCGAAGTCGACACCGGTGTGGTAACCGCTGGACCACATGGCACCGGAGGCCCGGTACGGGGTGGTGACGCCCGCGTCGACGGGGGCGCTGAAGCCGGAACCGGACGCAGTGGTCGCGGCCTCCTTGGCGGGGGCCTCGGCCTTCGGCGCCTCGGCCTTCGGGGCCTCGGCCTCGGGCGCGGCGGACCGCGAGTCGTCGCGCGACGGACGGGTCTGGGACTCGGAGCGGGGCTCCGGGTCGTTCGTCGCCTTGTTCTTCGAGCCGATCGTCAGCTCCAGACCCGGGTGGATCAGCGACGGGTCGGCACCGATGACACGGCGGTTGTCGTTGAAGAGCTGCTTCCAGCCGCCGCGGACGTCCTGCTCGTCGGCGATCTTCGACAGGTAGTCCCCGGCGACGACCGTGTAGCTCTTCGGGGCCTTCTTGGCGGCCGGGGCCGCCGCGGGTGCGGAGGCCGGGGCCGCGGCGCCGGCCTTCTCCGCTGTGGCCGGGGCCGCCGCCGGGGCGGCATTGGCCGTGGTGGCGCCGAACAGCGGGAGCGCGATGGCGGCGCCACCCGTACCGGCGACGACGAAGCCGCGGGTGATCGGGTTGGTCTTGGGACGGCGGTGCTTACCCTTCGCGGGCATGGCGCATTCCTCTCCGGCGCCTGCGAGGTGAGCTGTCGGGTTCGGGCTGGAGATGCCCGGTCGCACACTTGGTGCGACTTCACCCCAAGCCGTCCGGATTGTCCGGATACGGCGTACTACCTGGGTCCCCCGCTCCTGCCACGCGTGGATAGGTTCGAATTCCGGGCGGCGGCAGGATTAGGCGGTCCGTCCGGATTGAGCGTGACCGTAGGCGAGTCGGGCAGCGCGGGACAAGCCACGATTTTCCACGATCAATGACCGGCGCCTCGCCCTCACGGATTCCCGGTCACCCTCCGTCGACAAGGGGCGGCCAATCACCTTGCCGACCAAGGAATTCACATCGGCGCCACGGCCACGGAACGTCACGGATATGACGCTGCTCACGGGCGGGAGCCCATCTCCCCTTCTTACGGGGCACGTTATGTGCAACCATCCAATTCGGACAGAAGGATCATTTAGTCACCTAATCCCGCACTTTCCCATCAAATCCCGCCACCCTTGCCCCACTTCGCCGTCCGGCGGCTGAAGCCGTGACACCTGTCACTTCCGGCTCCCCGGACCGGGGCTCCCTCCCATCACCCCCCGCGCCTTCTGCGCTCCGCCGGTTTCCGCCCCACCGGCCGGCCGGCCCCCTTTCGCAATTCCCCTGCTCGCTTGCGCGTAAGGCGAATGGGAACCGGTGGATCACATCCGCCGGAGCCGGATCACGGTGGCGTCGAAATCGCCCTTCAGTCCGGTGTGAATTCCGTGGTGAAGCAGCACCCCGCCCTGGTGGACCGCTCCGGTGTCCGCACACACGTAGGCCGCCGTCGCCTCGACGCCGCGCAGTCGGAGCGCCGGCGGCCGCTCGCCGTAGCGCTGGGCCTGGAGCAGCGCGAGCACCACCGTCTCCTCGCCCCGTACGTACTGCACGGCGCTGAGACCGCCCTGCG
This sequence comes from Streptomyces sp. NPDC054847, assembly GCF_053610925.1. Lineage (NCBI taxonomy): Bacteria > Bacillati > Actinomycetota > Actinomycetes > Kitasatosporales > Streptomycetaceae > Streptomyces > Streptomyces sp. NPDC054847. Next base: position 3,158 of record NZ_JBSGZJ010000203.1, read on the forward strand.
GGGCCCGCAGCCGGTACAGCTCGCCGTGCTGGACCACCGGCCTGATCTCCTTGTAGAGCCGCACCCAGTCGCGCGCCTCCGCCAGCTCCGCCTCGCTCCAGGCCGAGAGGTCTCCCCCGACGCCCAGCACGCCGGCCATGGCGCTCACGAACCGGAAGCGCAGACTGCTGCGGCGACCGTTGAGCTGAACGTTGGGGCTGTCGGTGACCCATGCCGCCATGACCCGGGCCGGGTGCAGCTGGCTGAAGCCGTGCTGGACGGCGAGCCGGTCCAGCGGGTCGGTGTTGTCCGACGTCCACACCTGGTCGGTGCGGGCGAGCACTCCCAGATCGATCCTGCCGCCCCCGCCGGAGCAGGACTCGAAGGCGACGGAGGGATGCGCCGCCCGCAGCCGGTCCAGCAGACCGTAGAAGCCTTCGACGTGCTCGGCCCACAGCTTCTGCGGGTACGGCTCCCCCGGCCAGCCCGCATCGGTGAAGCAGCGGTTGAAGTCCCACTTCACATAGTCGACGGGCGCGTCGGAAAGCAGTGTGTCGAGCTGCTCCCACAGGTGGGCCCGTACGTCCTCGCGCGCGAGGTTGAGCACCAGCTGGTTGCGGAACTCGGTCCTCGTCCGCCCCGGACGGTGCTGGATCCAGTCGGGATGCGCCCGGTAGAGGTCGCTGTCCTCGTTGACCATCTCCGGCTCCACCCAGATGCCGAACCGCATGCCGAGCGCGTGCACTTCGGCGGCCAGCGGCCCCAGCCCGTCGGGGAAGCGGTCCGGGTTCGGTGTCCAGTCGCCGAGCCCGGACCGGTCTCCGGTGCGCCGCCCGAACCAGCCGTCGTCCACGACGAACAGCTCGACCCCCATCGCGGCGGCCCGCCGCGCGAGCGCCGACTGCTGCTGCTGGGAGATGTCGAAGCCGGTGGCCTCCCACGAGTTGTAGAGCACCGGCCGCATCCGGTCGGCGCCGGGAATCACGTGGGCCAGCTGCCAGGCGTGCCAGGCCCTGCTCGCCCCGCCGAAGCCCCGGTCGCTCCAGAGGCCGGCGAAGACGGGCGAAATGTACCTCCCGCCAGGGGCGAGCCGCAGGAGGCCGGAGTCGTCGTGTCCCGCTCCTCCGGTGATCTGTACGGCCCCGTCCGGCAGCCGCTGCACACAGATCCGCCACGATCCGGACCAGCCGAGGGCGCAGCCGTACACCTCTCCGTGCTCCTCGGTGGCTCCTTCCGCGTCCAGAGCCACCCAGGGCAGGTGCTGGTGACCGGTGTGGCCGCGCCGGCTGCCGATCGCCGTCTCCCCGTACGGGAGCGCGGTGCGCACGAGGCGGGATTCGGCGGCCCAGCGGCCGTGCAGCTGCGAGAGCCGCCATGCGTCCCTCAGCGGGAGCGTCCAGGCGGCGGCATCGGCCCGGAGCAGTTCGAGGTCGGGTTCGGCGCCCTCGTGGGCGACGGTGACCCAGCGTTCGATCACGTCGCTGTCGTCGCGCATGCGGTAGTGCAGGGTCAGGCCCAGGCCCACCAGCTCGTCGCGGAAGCGCAGGCGCAGCTCGTCGTCCTCCGCGGTCCAGCCGGCGAAGGTCCATTCCGTGCCGCGGACGCTCTCGTTCCTGACCGACAGTGCCGGGCGCACGAAGCGCGGGCCGCCTTCCACGGGGTATTCCTCACGGCCGTCGAGCGGGGACTCGAAGGGCCGGTACGGCGGCGGGCCCGCGGCCGCGAGGGCCTCCGCGGCGGCGGCCGGGATGCGCCCGCCCCAGTGGAGGTGCACGACCTCGTCCGCGTCGGTGAGGTGGAGGGCGTAGCTGCTCGTGGGGCCGGAGAGGACCCAGGTGTGCCCCTTGCCAACGTTCTCGATCATCTGACCCCTCGGATACTCACAGGTCCGCACAGGCCCGCACATCATCCGCCGGGGCGGCCCGCGGCGGCAACGGCGCGCAGGGGGTGCCGGCCACCGTGCGGGACGGCCGGGACGATTGGCCGATGAGCGCGTGTCGTATGGTCGAGGCCGCGCCATCGCCCGGCGAACAGCGCCGGCGACTGTCCTCCGAAGGAGTCCCCGTGACGCAGCAGCTGCCGCAGGTCCCCTCTACAGAGCCCGAGCTGACCGGGGTCCGTAACTTCCGGGACGTGGGCGGCCTGCCGACGACGGACGGGCGGCGGGTACGGCCCGGCAGGCTCTTCCGCAGCGGCCACCTGGCACACGCGACGGCGACCGACGCCGCGTTCCTGTCGACCCTCGGCCTCCACACGATCTTCGACTTCCGCAACGCGGCGGACCAGAAGCTCGAGGGGCCGGACATCGACCTGCCCGGGGTGCGCAACGTGAACCTGCCGCTGAGCGACCCCGCGGACGGCGCGGAGTTCTGGAAGATGGTCCGGGACGGGAATCTGGACCAGCTGAAGTCGATCCTCGCGGACGGCAAGGGCGCCGGCCGGATGATCGCCTCCTACCGGATGATCATCAAGGAGCGGACGGCGGAGCACAGCCGCGTGCTGCACGCCCTGGCCGAGGACAGCGTCCCCGCCCTGATGCACTGCGCCGCGGGCAAGGACCGCGCCGGCCTGTCGATAGCGGTGTCACTGCTCGCCGTCGGCGTGGAGCGCGACGCCATCGAGGCGGACTACCTCAAGTCCAACGACCCGCACCGCCGTTACAAGGTCCGGCGCAGCGGCAACGGACCTGACGCCATGTCACCCGAGGTGATGGAGCTGCTCAGCCCGCTCTTCGACGCCCGCGCCGAATACCTGGCCGCGGCCTTCGAGGCCATCGAGGAGAACTGGGGCACGACGGAGCGGTACCTCACCGAGGGCCTGCGGCTGTCCCCGCAGACGCGTGAACGTCTGCGGGATCGGCTGCTCGACCAGGGCTGAGCCCTCGCCCGTCACTGGTTCTGGCCGCCCACCAGGAACAGCAGGTAGAGGAACCCGGCGATGATGTGGCCGGCGATGAGGTAGGCGAAGAGCCTGATCACCAGTCCGCGCGGGAACCGCTCCTCGCGCGGGCTCTCGCCACCGGAGGTGCGCCGGTCCAAAGGGTCGTACGACATGCGGGATCACATTCCTCGGTGGTCAGGGACGGGGTGCGGTTCCGGGGCCTGCAGCAGGGTGTGCACGAACAGCATTTCCGCCCCCTCGGGGCCGGCCGCCGCGATGCGGTGCGGGGTGAGCGAGTCGAAGTGCGCGCTGTCACCGGCGGCCAGCTCGTGGACGGCGTCCCCGAGGCCGAGCCGCAGCCGCCCGCGGACGACGTGGAGCCATTCCTCGCCGGGGTGGACGCGTACGAGGTCGCCCTGCACGCCGTACGGCACGAACACGCGCAGGGCCTGCATGGCCCGTCCCGGGTTGCCGGCCCGGTGGTAGTCCCAGCCGGCCGCCGCCGGCTCGCGGTCGCGGCCACGGATGACCGGATCGCGTTCGGCGGGCTGCTCGCCGAGCAGTTCGGCGACCGTCGTACCGTAGATGCGGGCGAGGGCGAGGAGCATGGGCAGCGAGGGCTGCCGCTGTCCCGTCTCGAGCCGGGAGAGATGGGCGGGTGAGAGGCCCGCCCGCTGGGCGGCGACCTCGAGGGTGAGTCCACGTCGGCGGCGCAGGTCGCGCAGCCGGGGCGCCATCTCGGGCAGCCCCTCGTCCGTCGGCTCTGCGGAGGCGGTCATGCCTCCATTGGGCCAGAGTATTGCCTGTGAGGCAAATGCCTTTGCCTCACAGGCAAAAGTCCGGGCTCAGCGGTTGGCGACCGCCTGCTTCATCAAGGTCTTGCCGAAGTCCCACATCAGACCGCCACCGCCGTGCGCGTCCTCCATCACGGCTTCGAACGCGCCGACGAAACGATCGACCTCCTTCTCCCCGATGATCAGCGGCGGGATCAGCTTGATCACTTCCATGTGGTCCCCGGAGACCTGGGTGAGGATCCTGTGCCGCTGAAGCAGCGGCACCACCACCATCTGTGCGAACAATCCCTTCCGGGCCGCCTGGAGCACCGTCCAGCGACTGCGCAGCTTGATGGACTCCGGTCGCCCGAACTCGATGCCGATCATCAGCCCCCGACCGCGCACGGCGTGCAGCAGCTCGTACCGGTCGACGAGCGACGCCAGGCGGGCCCGCAGCAGCTCGCCCGTCACCCGCGCGTTCTTCACGATGTGCTCGTTCTCCAGCACCGACAGCACGGCCAGCCCCGCCACCATCGCCTGGGCGTTGGAGCCGAAGCTCGCCGAGTGCACCAGGACCCGGTCCATCGACGAGTAGACCTTCTTGAAGATCCAGTCCCTGCCGAGGGTGGCGCCGACGGGCACATAACCGCCGGACAGCGCCTTCGCCACGCAGACGAGATCCGGCTCGACACCCGCCTCGTACTGGAAGGCGTAGAAGTCGCCGGTACGCCCGAGGCCCGTCTGCACCTCGTCCGCGATCAGCAGCGCCTTGTACTTGTGCAGCAGTTCCTGGGCGCCCCGCAGGAATCCGGGGGGTGTCGGGTGGACGCCCTTGCCCTGGACCGGTTCGACGATGAAGGCGGCCACGTCGCCGCGCACCAGTTCGCGCTCGAGCGCGCCGAGATCGCCCATCGCGATGGCGGTGTCCGGCAGCAGCGGGGAGAAGCCGTCGCGGAACCCGTTCTCGCCGTTGACCGACAGCGCGCCGGTCGTCAGCCCGTGGAAGGCGTGCGTGCAGTACAGGACCCTGGGCCGGCCGGTGACGTACCTGGCGAACTTCAGCGCCGCCTCGACGGCCTCCGCCCCGCTGTTGCCGAAGAACACCCGGTCCAGGTGCGGCGTGTGCTCGAGCAGCTTCTCCGCCAGCAGGCCGGGCAGCGGCTGGCAGTCGAACCGGACCAGGTCGGCGAGCGAGGCGTCGATGACGTCGTGCAGCGCCTTGTTCACGACGGGGTGGTGCCGGCCGAGGCCCATCACTCCGAAACCGGCGAGCATGTCGAGGTAGTCGTTGCCCTCGGTGTCGTAGAAGTAGGCCCCTTCCGCCCGGTCGTAGGCCTTGTCGAACCCGATGGTGCGCAGCATGCGCGGCAGTTGGTGGTTGAGGTACCGGGCGTGCAGCTCGTAGCGCTCGTCACCGCGCCGCGCCAGCAGTTCCGCCAGATCGAAGCTCTTGGGCTGCTCGGTCATTCCTCGGCTCTCCTGGTCCAGAGTGTCGGTCGGTCACATGCCGGTCACCGGCTCCCGGAGACCGTCTCGCGGGCGGCCCGCAGCGATTCCTTGAGCGATCCCATGGTGGCGAGGACCGCGGTGGGCTCGTAGCCGCAGTGGGCCATGCAGTTGGCGCAGCGGGGGTCCTTGCCGCGGCCGTACTTGTCCCAGTCGGTGTCCTCGACGAGTTCGCGGTAGGTGGGGACGTAGCCGTCGCTCATGAGGTAGCAGGGGCGCTGCCAGCCGAAGAGGGAGTAGTTGGGGATCGCCCACGCTGTGCAGGGGAAGTCGGCCCTGCCCTCGAGGAAGTCCAGGAAGAGCGGGGAGTGGTTGAGCCTCCAGCGCCGCCGGTTGCCACCGGCGAAGGCCTTCCGGAACAGCTCCCTGGTCTGCTCGACGCCGAGGAAGTGCTCCTGATCGGGCGCCTTCTCGTAGGCGTAGGCGGGCGAGATCATCATCTCGTCGACCTTCAGGTCGTCGTTGAGGTAGTTCAGCACCTCGATGACCGTCTGCGGGGTGTCGGTGTTGAAGAAGGTCGAGTTGGTGGTGACCCGGAAGCCGCGGCGCTTGGCTTCCTTGATCGCCGCGACCGCCTCGTCGAACACGCCCTCCTTGGCGACCGATTCGTCGTGCCGCTCCCGCAGTCCGTCGATGTGCACGGCGAAGGCGAAGTACGGGGAGGGTGTGAACTTCTCGATCTTCTTGCGCAGCAGAACGGCGTTGGTGCAGAGGAACACGTACTTCCGGCGGGCCACCAGCTGACGCACGATCTCGTCGATCTGGGGGTGCATCAGCGGCTCGCCGCCGGCGATGGAGACCATCGGAGCACCGGACTCCAGCACCGCGCCGACCGCCTGCGCCACCGGCATCCGCTGCTTGAGCACCCCGGCGGGGTGCTGGATCTTGCCGCAGCCCTCGCACGCGAGGTTGCACGCGTAGAGCGGCTCGAGTTCGACGATCAGAGGGAACTTGTCGCGCTTGCGGAGCTTCTGTTCGAAGAGATAGGTCCCGACCCTGACGGTCTGGCGGAGCGGCATGGCCATCTGGCTCACCTCCTGGGGAGCAGCAAAGAACGGTGCCATTCAAGAAATGCGGGCATTACGGCACGAAGTACACGGAAGGCTGATATTCCACCGCGAAGTGTGCCGATCCGTACCAGTTCATGTTCCGGGGCGTCCACGACCACCCGGACGGCCGCAACGGGACGCGGCCCGGTCTCCATGGCGCTGTTCAGGGTCGCCGCCGACTCCATGTCCGCCGCGATCGATCCCGCCGCGAGCAGCTCCGCACGCTCGTGGCCGCGCACGACATGGTCCACGCCGGTCAGCGGGCCCCGGTGCACCGTGCGCCCGGGGACCGCCCTGGCCACGGCCTTCACCAGCAGGTCCGTGTCGGTGCAGGAGGTGGAGACCTCGCCGAGCCGGGCCTCCTCGACGACCACGAGGTCTCCTGGGTGCATGCCCGGGGCGAGCCCCGCGCAGAAGCCGGACGCCACGACCGCCGCCTCCCGGAAGGGCTCGGTGCCGCACGCTGCGCGTACGGCACGGCCGGCGTTGGCCGGCCCCATGCCGGTACGCAGGACGGTCGCGCCGCTCCCGCCGCGGCGCCGGTCACCGGCCCGCAGCGCGAACTTCTCGATGCCGAGCGCACAGGCGACCAGCAGCGGAACGGCCGGGTCGACCGGCTCCTGCGCGTCCCCCATCAGCCCCCCTCACGGGCGGCCGGACGGCCCACGGGCGGTTCCCCGTGCAGGAAGCGGCCGAGCGCGGTGAGGGGGAAGACCTGCCGGTACAGGTGGTAGTTGATCGAGAAGTCCCAGGGGAAGCCGGTGCCCGTGAAGTACGGCTCGTCCCAGGAGCCGTCCGGCCGCTGGGTCCGTGCCAGCCAGGCGACACCCCGCTCGACGGCCTTGCTCTCCCGCTCACCGGCCGCCAGCAGGGCGAGCAGCGCCCAGCCGGTCTGGGAGGCCGTGGAGGCGCCGCGGCCGATCGACTGCTCCTCCCGGTAGGAGCGCAGGTCCTCGCCCCAGCCGCCGTCCTCGTTCTGGACGGACTGGAGCCAGGTGACCGCCCGGCGGACCGCCGGGTGGGAGGCGGGCAGCCCGGCTGCGATCAGGGCGGGCACCACCGCCCCCGTGCCGTACACGTAGTTGACTCCCCAGCGGCCGAACCAGGCGCCGCTCGCCTCCTGTTCCTGCAACAGCCACCGCACGCCGCGCCGGGTGCGCGGGTCGTCCGCCATGCCCTCGTGGGCGAGCATCTCGACGACGTGCGCGGTGACGTCCGCCGACGGCGGGTCGATCACCTCGCCGAAGTCGCAGAACGGCAAGCGGTTCGGGAACGGGCTGGTGTTGTCGGCGTCGAAGGCTCCCCAGGCGCCGTTCCGTGACTGCATGCCGAGGTTCCAGCGGGTGCCGCGGGCCACCGCCGCCTCGACCCGCTCCGGGTCCGGATGCTTCACCCGCCGCAGGGCGAGCACCACCTCGGCCGTGTCGTCGATGTCGGGGTAGTTGTCGTTGTGGAACTCGAACGCCCAACCGCCGGGCCCGAGTCCGGGCCTGCGCACCGACCAGTCGCCGGGCCGCACGACCTGCTCGCTCAGCATCCAGTCCGCCGCCTTCACCAGCGCGGGGTGGTCGGCGGGCAGACCGGCGTCGGCGAGGGCGATGGTGGCGAGGCAGGTGTCCCAGACCGGGGACTGGCAGGCCTCGATCATCCGGACGGGGAGACCGTCCTCCTCATGGTGGACGGCGAAGCGGTCGAGCGACTCCAGGCCCGCCCGCATGACGGGGTGCTCGAGGTCGTAGCCGAGCAGATGCAGGGCGATCACCGAGTACACGGCCGGCGGCTGGATGCCGCCCCAGCAGCCGTCGTTCTCCTGCCGCTCGACGATCCAGCGGGCCGCGACGTTCATGGCCGCCCGGCGCAGCCGGCGGGGCGCCACCTTGTGGTACAGGTGCAGCGCCTTGTCGGCGCGCTGGAAGAAGCCGTCCCAACTGGCCGCGGGGGCGAACCGCTTCCGCGGGTAGGGCATCGCCGGGTCGGTGTGCAGCTCGTCGAGGGCGAACGGGGCCGGCCGCACCGGCCGCTTCGCGGAGACGATGGTCAGGGGCACGATGGTCTGCCGGGCCCAGCAGCCGAAGTCGTAGATGTTCAGCGGGACCCACTTGGGCAGGAGGACCAGCTCCGGCGGCAGCTCGGGCAGGTCGTCCCACTTCCACCAGCCGAACAGGGCGAGCCAGATCCGGGTGAAGACCCGGGCCGCCGCGATGCCGCCCCTGCTCCGGACCCAGGAGGCGGTCCGCTGCATGTGCGGGTCGTCGGGACGGTCGCCCGCCAGCCGCAGGGCGACGTACGCCTCGATGGTGGTGGACAGTTCGCCGGGGCCGCCGTAGAAGGTCGCCCAGGTGCCGTCGTCCCGCTGCTGCCCGCGGATGAAGCGGGCGGACGCCTCTACGGTCGCCGCGTCCTGGATGCCGAGGAACTGCCGCAGCAGCAGGTCCTCCGCGTCCATGGTCACGTTGGTCTCGAGGTCGCCCTTCCACCACCCCTGGGCGTCCTGCCGCGCGAGCAGATGCTCGACGGCCCGTTCCGCGGCACGTCCGGCCGCTTCCCGTACGTCGGTGCCCGGTGCGGTGGTCCGGGCGGCGGTCGTCGTGGTCGTGTCGCCGGCAGTGGCAGCACCGGCCCGCACGGGCCCGCTGCTTCCGTCGGTCGTCGCTGTCATTGGTTCCCCTTCGTTGCAGTGGTCTCTGCTGAGC
>NZ_JBSGZJ010000204.1:0-12028 GCF_053610925.1 Streptomyces sp. NPDC054847
GCCCACGCCCGGCGCGGCCTCACGCGCGGGGGAAGTCGCTGGTGGTGAGCGTGAGGCCGGCGGGGGTGCCGGTGAGATCGAGGTCCGTGCCGAAGGCGACGGCCGTCTCCGTCGTGTAGTCGCCTTCCTTCGGGGCGGTGTAGAGGTGACACTTGCGCTGGTACGGGTCGGCGACGAGGTAGGCGGGGACCCCCGCTGCGGCGTACGCGGCCTTCTTGGGGCCGTAGTCGTTGTGCCCCGTGCCTTTGGAGATGACCTCGGCCACGAACTCGACGTCCTGGTAGCGCCAGCGGCCCGCTTCGTCCTTCCCGGCACCATCCTTGATCTTGGCGACATCGGGAGCGAAGCCGTTCAGCGTTCCGGGAAAGTCGATCCGTACGTCCGACATCACCGTTACGTCCATGCCGAAGCGGTCCTCGAGCGCCCGCACGATCCGGCGAATGATCTGCCAGTGAATGTCCCTTTGCGGCGACATGAAGACGGCCCCCTCGACGATCTCGACCTTGAATCCCTCGGGGGCGGACTCGAGCCACTGGAACATCTCGTCCAGGGTGCGTTCGTCGCTGTTCTCGGCCATTTCGATCCTGCGCTCGTCCAAGGCGGTCATCGTGGCGCTCCTCCCCGGCTGCCGCTCGAACGCGTACAGCCGCGCCGTACAACGATACTCACAGTGACCGGTCACGACCCCGGAACGGGTCAGGCGCCGCTCAGCCAGCCCGCCGCGTCCAGGCGGATGCTGCCCGGCGGGGTGAGTGTGCGCAGGGCGGATTCGAGGTCGCGCAGGCGGTCGGGGCCGATCGCCCGCGCCCATTCCGCGCGCAGTTCGTCGAAGATCGCCGCCGAGCGGGCGAGGGCGTCGAATCCGTGCGGGGTGAGGCGGATCAGCTTGCGGCGGGCGTCGGCCGGGTCGTCGGCGCGTTCCGCGTAACCGAGGGAGAGCAGGCGGTCGATGGTCTTGCCGGCCGCCTGTTTGGAGACGCCGAGGCGTCGGCCGAGGTCGCTGGCCGTGGCCCCTTCCGCGCCGATGGCCTGCATGGCGAAGCCGTGGGCGGGCCGCGCGTCGGGGTGACCCTGCTCGGCCAGTTCGGCGTGCAGCTTGTCGATGAGCGAGCGGAACCCGGCGAAGAGGAGCAGAGGCAGCTCGTAACCGGGCGGGTCCGCAATCGTCTTGCGCCGTTCGACAACCTGGTTTACGTTCTCGGGGAGCGGTTCGTCAACCATGTTGTCCATTGTAGGAGTCGGCCCATGTTCACCGAACACACCCTGGAATCCGCCCCACCCGCGTCCCGCCGTGCCATGGAGGCCACCGCCGAGCGGCTCGGCCGTCTGCCGTCCGCGGTCGCCAGGCTCGCCGAGTCGCCGCACCTGCTGGAGGGCTTCCTCAAGCTGAGCGCCGCCTTCGAGACGACGACGCTCGACCCGGTGGCCCGTGAGGTCGTCGTCATGACCGTCGCCGCGCGCAACGAATGCCATGTGTGCGTGGCCATGCACACCGGGAAACTGCGCACGCTCGACGCCGACGAGGAACTGATCGCGGCGCTGTCCGAGCAGCGTGCGCTCAACGACGAACGGCTCGAGGCGGTACGGCGGTTCACGCTCGAGGTGTTCCGTACCGCCGGCGCCGTCGGAGACGAGGAGCTGCGCGACTTCCTGGCGCACGGCTTCACCTCGCAGAACGCGCTGGAGGTGGTCATGGGCATCGGCACGTACACGATGTCGACTTTCGCGAACCGGCTGACGCGGGCCGCGCTCTGAGGAGCGGCGGGATCCGGCCGTTGTGGGCCGCTCCCCACCGAGGGCCGGGCACGCGCGCCCCGTTGCCCCGCGGGCCCACGCCGGCGGGAATACCGGCCCGGACCACCCTTGTTGCCGTCGGCATGACCTTCTTCGCCGACGTGACCGTGCGGGGCTACGAGCTCGACACGCAGGGCCATCTGAACCAGGCCGTCTATCTGCAGTACGCCGAGCACGCACGCTGGGAACTGCTCCGTGCCGCCGGTCTGCCGCAGGAGAAGCTGCTCGCCAGCGGCGTGGGGCCGGTCGCCCTCGAAGTGACGGTCAAGTTCCTGCGCGAGCTGCGCGGCGGCGACGAAGTGCGGGTGACCTGCCGGTTCGTCTACGGAGAGGGCAAGACCTTCACCGTCGAGCAGCAGATCGTCAAGGACGACGGCACGGTCGCCGCCGAGATCTCCGGCGTGGCGGGCATGCTCGACCTCACCACCCGCAGGCTGATCGCCGACCCGCGTGCCCACCTCGCCTCCCTGGCCGACAACCCGGACCTGCTCACCGGCTGACGCCGAAGGCGCGGAACCGGTCCGGCGCCGGCCGAAGGATCAAGTACCGGCCAGGAAGCACCCTCCAGCTCCCCCGGCGGAACCGACGCCCGCGCGGATTCGTTGGCGCAAGCGCCGGTTGCGAGATCTGGAGGGGAAGTCGTGGACGACGCGGTTGTCGAGGCCGTCCGAGCGTTGGTGCCCGGCGGGGCGCTGCGCGGCGAACTGGACCGGCACGGCCGGAAGTTGCGCTGGATCGAGGCGGGCGAGGGCGCGCCGGCGGTCGTGCTGGACGCCCCGAGCGCCGGGTCGTCGATGATGTGGACGCCGGTGCTGGCGCCTCTCGCCCGCTGCACCCGGGTGATCGCGTACGACCGGGCGGGCCTCGGCCTGAGCGACCCGGTTCCCCGGCTCTCGCTCGACTCGGCCGTCGAGGATCTCACCGCGCTGCTCTCCCGGGCCGGCGGCGGCCCCTGCGTCCTCGTCGGCAACAGCTGGGGCGGCCAGCTGGCCGAGCTCGTCGCGTGGGCCCGGCCGGACCTGGTGGCGGGGCTCGTGCTCCTCGACCCCTCGCACGAGGAGTTCCAGCCGTGGGCCGGACGGATGGCCGAAGGAACGTACGCGCGTCAGCTCGCGGTCCGTACCTCGCTCCGGCTCACCGGCCGGTCGAACCACCGGCGTGCCGTGCGTGAGGCCTCCCGTGCGTCCGACGATCCGCGGGTGCGGGAACTGCTGGTCACCGCCTGGCTCGCCGCCTCCGGAGGCCGGCAGCAGGTGCGTACAGCCGTCGACGAGTACCGCATGATCGTCAAGGCCACGCCCGAGATCCGGCGCCGTCGCGCCGCGTCGGGACTGCCGGACGTGCCTGTGACCGTCCTCAGCGCGAGCCGGGGGATGCCGCAGGGGATGAGACGCCGGTGGACGGAACTCCAGAAATCCGTGGCCGCGTCCGTTGCCGGCGGGGAGCACGCGGTGGTTCCGGCGGCGGGGCACTACATCCAGAGCAGCAGGCCGGACGTCGTCACCCGGGCGGTGCTCGCCGTCCTGGAGCGGGCCGGGCGCACCGGCTGAGACCCCGTCGCGGCAGGGGCGGCGTCGGGGTCTCAGCCCGGGAGCTTCAGGTCCGTGCAGCCGCGTTGCCCGGCCGAGCGTTCGGCGAAGCCCTTGAGGGCCGCGCGGGTGAAGTCCTCGACGTCCTCGTGGACGTAGACCGTGCTGGAGATCGTGAAGACGGCGCGGGCGCTGGTCCCGGGGCACTCGGCGGTGGCCCAGAGGAAGTCGCTGCCGTTGCGGCCCGCGTCCCGGCCGGGCTGGTCACCCGGGTACCACGCCTGTGCGAAGGGGCCGAAGTAGGCGCGGACCTGGAACAGCTCCTCGGCACGGGCCTTGGTCTCGCCGAGCACGCAGCTCTCCGTCACCAAGGAGTCCGCCGTCGGCGTCTCCTTGATCCAGTGGACGGTGTCCATGTCGCGCATCGGGATGCCGGCGCACGTTCCGTTCGCCTCGAAGCGGGACTTCTCCTCCGGCTCCGCGGCGACGGGAGGTATCCGGCCGCCGGGCTCGGCCTCGCAGTTCCAGTGCTCGGCCGCCCGGACCGCGGTGGCAGCGGCGAGTTCGGCGGTGGTGCGGCCCGCCACCGCGCGGCCGCGGCCGGCCGTGCCGACGACGACGGACGCGTCCTTGTTGCCGCAACTCAGCACCACGGCTGTGCTGTCGAGGTCGTTGTAACCGTGCCAGCCGCCGCCCAGCGGCATCGGCAGGGTGCCGGTCCTGCTCGAGCGCAGCTCGTCGAACACGCCGCGGGCGCCGTCGTCGTCGCGGGCGGATTCCGGGATCAGGGCGATGGTGAGCGTCTTCTTCCCGACCACGCAGAACTCGTAGCCGTCGGACCCGCCGTGGTGCACATCGTTCGGCAGTCCCTGCTCCGTGTCGTAGCCGGTGAAGACCGCCGACTCCTCGGGCGGGATCAGCCCCTGGCAGTACGTCGCCAGCTTGTCCTCGTAGCGCCAGCGCTTGCCCGTGTCGCTGAGCCGGTACCAGCCGTAGCCCGCGACGACGGCGAGTGCCAGCGGCAGCGCCACGTACAGCGCCAGGCGGCGTATGACGGTCATCTGCGTGATCTCCAGGTTCGGCGGCCCCGCGGCACCGTATCGCGGACCGGCCGGCGTCAGTCGCGCGGGCGGCGGGCCTCGATCAGGAGACGGTTGGAGTGGGCCACGAACGGCCCGTGGCGCTCGATGAAGTCATGGAGGGCCGCGAGCCGGTCGCGGTACGCGTCCACGGTGAAGCCCGGGACGATCCAGATCACCTTGCGCAGGAAGTGGACCACCGCGGCGATGTCGTGGAACTCCGTCCGCAGCGCTTCCTGTCGCAGATCGACCACGTCCAGGCCGGCGGCCTCCGCGGCCGTGACGGTCATGAACGGACTGCGTGACGGGTCGACGGGCTGCGGGCCCATCAGGAAGTCGGTGAGCTCGCGGACCGATCCGTCACCCACGGCCTGCGAGAGGTACGTGCCGCCGGGGCGCAGCACGCGGCGCACCTCGTCCCAGCGGGTGACGACCGGGTGGCGGCTGACGACCAGGTCGAACTGGGCCGAGGGGAACGGCAGATCGGCCGCGTCGTCGGCGTGGACGACCGTCGCGCCCAGCCCGGCGAGATTGCGCCGGGCGATCTCCAGGTTCGGCGGCCAGGACTCCGTCGCCGCCAGCACCGGCGGGGCGGCCGGGACCGAGGCGAGGACCTCGCCGCCGCCGGTCTGGATGTCGAGGACCGCCTCGGCCTTCGGCACACGCTCGGCGAGGAGCTTCGCGTAGCCCCAGGACGGGCGCTGCTCCGTCGCGCGGCCGGCGAACCAGGAGAAGTCCCAGCCCTCGGTGGGGACGGCTTCGCCTTCGGCGAGGAGGTCTTCGAACGTGGACATACGGGCAGCCTCGCAGCCGGGGCAGACGCCCGCACCCGGATTTTCCGCGGGGAGGCCGCTCAGGCGGCGACGCCGTACGCCCCGCCCAGTCCCCACGCCTGGTGCATCGCCGTCGCGAACGCCCCGGCCAGTTTGATCTCGCCGCTCGGGCCGGGGTGGGTGCCGTCGTAGGTGTCGGTGTCGAGGTCGTACGACGGCGGGTGCGAGGCCAGCAGCAGCGGCGACGCGGACGTGTCCAGGTCGGCCACCGCCTTGGCGAGCAGGTCGTTGAACCGTTCGCACTCGGCGGCGAAGGGCCGGTCGGACCGGGCGCGGATGTTCGGGATGACCGGGAGCATGACGATCCGGACGCGCGGGTTGGCCAGGCGGGCCTGCGCGATGAACTCCCGTACGTTCCGGGCGGTCTGGTCGCTGTCCGTGTAGAAGCCGAGGTCTATCAGGCCCAGCGAGACCAGGAGGACGTCGGCCCCTTCCTCGGCGAGGGTCCCGCGGATCAGGGGAGCCATGTGCAGCCAGCCCTCACCCCAGCCGGCCAGATGGCGGCGGGCGGGGGCGGGGAAGGCGGGGTCGGCGTACCGGTGGGACACGGGTGCGTTCGCCTCCGTGTCGTACAGCTCGCGCCGCGGGCCGACGATCTCGAAGGGCTCGCCGACGGCGGTCAGGTGCTGCCACATCCGGTAGCGCCAGGTGAAGTCGCCGGCGCGTCCGATGGTCATGGAGTCGCCGACGAACAGGAATCGCATGGTCGACATCATCGCTGAACCCACCGGTAACCCGTCACTGGTGGGCGATGTGAGGCCCGCCACCCGCCAGTGCCGCGACCAGTCGCCGGATCTGCGCGTGGGGGTCGGGAGTGCCCGGATGGCTCGTCATCAGCAGGTGGTGGACCGTGCCGACGAGCGCGAGGGCGACGGACTCCGCGTCGAGCCGGCCGTCGACGCGGCCGAGGCGCTGTTCGGCCCGCAGGTACGCGGTGACCGCCTCCTGGACGGTGGTGAAGCCCGGTGCGCCCGCCGCCATCGCCTCGCGGAAGCGGATCGCGACGCCGGGGCGGGTGAGGGCCAGCCCGGAGACGGCCGGCCCCGTGGAGGCGAACAGCACGGTGGCGACCTCGGTGAGGTTCGCGGTGACGGTGTCCTCGCCCGCACGTGAGGGGAGCCGGTCCGCCAGGGCGGCCGTGCGGGCGAGCCGGTCGAGGACCAGTTCGGCGACGAACTCGTCGAGCCCGCCCGCGAAGTGCGCGTGCAGCAGCCCCTTCGAGCAGCCCGCCTCCTCGGTGACGGCCCTGCTGGTCAGTGCGCCGGGGCCGCCCTGGGCCACGACTCGTTCCGCCGCGGCGAAGAGGCGTTCGCGGGCGTCGGGGACGGCTACTCCACGGGGTGACATCCAGGGCCTTCCGGGTCTTCTGCGTGGCGCGATGGACAGAATGGGCGAGCGCCCATACTGTTTGGGCGTACGCCCATTCTAGCGGGAGGCACCGTCGTGGAACACATCGTGAACACCGAGCAGGAGCAGGCCTGGAACGGGTACGAGGGCACCCACTGGGCCCGTAACCAGGACCGCTGGGACGCCGTCAACGAGGGCTTCAACGAGGCGCTGCTCGCCGCCGCCGCCCTCGGCCGCGGGGACTCGGTCCTCGACGTCGGCTGCGGCACCGGCGCCACCACCAGGCTCGCGGCCCGCCGCGCGGCCGACGGGCACGCCACCGGCCTGGACCTGTCGCGGCCGATGCTGGAGCGCGCCCGGGAGTCCGCACGCGCCGAACACCTCGTCAACGTGACCTTCGAGCACGGCGACGCCCAGGTCCATCCCCTCACGGGCCGGGGTTTCGACGTGGCGATCAGCCGCTTCGGCGTGATGTTCTTCGCCGACCCGGTGGCCGCCTTCGCCAACATCGGCGGCGGCCTGCGCACCGGCGGCCGTGCGGCGTTCCTCGTCGCCGGCGGGGACGGCAACGAGTGGATCCAGGCGCTGGCCGGCCTGCGGGACCTGCTGCCGATGGGCGGCTTCGGCGCCACCGGCGGGCCCGGCATGTTCTCCCTGGCCGATCCCGGCCGCGTCCGCGAGGTCCTCACGGCGGCCGGGTTCACCGGCGTCGCGGTCGAGCCCGCCGAGGCGTACGGGAGATGGGGACGTGACGCCGAGGACGCCACCGCGTTCCTCATGGGCTCGGGACCCGGTCGCCATCTGCTGAGCCAGGTCGACGAGGCGACCGGCGAGCGGGCCCGGCGCCGGCTCACGGACATCCTGCGGCCGTACGAGACGGACGGCGCCGTCCGGCTGCGCAGCACGGCGTGGCTGGTCACCGCCGTACGCCCGTAGGAGACGCCCGGCGGGGATGGCAGGCTTGGGGCATGCGTTCGCTTCCGTACGTCACCGGCCTGGCGGCCGCGCTCGTGCTCGCCGCCGCCTGCCCCGTCGCCGCGGCCGACGGCGGGTCCGAGGGGTTCACGATCAAGGACCCGCGGATCACCGAGTCCAGCGGGCTCGCGGCGAGCCGGGCGCACCCCGGGATTTACTGGACGCACAACGACCAGGACCAGCCGCGGATCTTCGGCGTCGACTCGGCGACGGGCGAGACGGTGGCGACCATCACCCTGCGCGGCGTCGGCGAGCCGAGGGACATGGAGGCGATCTCCGTGGGCCCCGACGGCAATATCTACGTCGGTGACATCGGCGACAACCTCGACGGCAGCTGGGACCACGTCTGGATCTACCGCTTCCCCGAACCGGAGCGGCTGCGCGACCAGACCGTCACCGCCACCCAGTTCGACGTGAAGTACGCGGACGGCGCCCGCAACGCCGAGGCGCTGATGGTGCATCCGAAGACCGGCCGCGTCTACATCGCCTCGAAGAACGAGGACGGCGGTGGCCTCTACGAAGGCCCCGCCACGCTCGACGCCAAGGCCACCAACGTCTTCCGGCGGATCGGGGAGGTGCCGTGGGTGACCGACGGCGCCTTCTCGCCGGACGGCACGGAGCTGGTGCTCCGCTCCTACTTCAGCGCCCGCGGCTACGAGTGGAAGGACGGCCGCCTCGGGGCCGACCACCGTGTCCGCGCGCCCATCCAGGGCCAGTCGGAGTCGGTGACGTACACGACGGACGGCACGGCGCTGATGATCGGCACCGAGGGGGAGCAGAGCCCCGTCGAGCGCGTGCCGGTCGAGAAGGAACCGGGCTCCGGAGGCGAGGGGAAGAGGCCCGGCGCGCCGGCGGACGGCGGGAAGGCCGCCGGGAACGACGAGAAGGGCGATGTCACGACGTACGGCCTGCTCGTGCTCGGCGGCGGCGCGGTGCTGGTCCTCGCGCTGCGCCGGCGCCGGGGCTGAGGCGTCCGGCCGCGGGCCCGGTGGCCCTCGCGGCCGTCAGACGTCCTTCGCCCGTGCGCGGACCAGCGTCTCGAACCCCTCGACCAGGCGTTCCAGGCCGAAGGCGAAGTGGTCGAAGTCCGAGGTGAAGGCGTCCTCCGACAGATGCGCCAGGGTCGGGTACTCGCCGCTGACCATGGCCTTCGACAGGAACGGCTCCTGAGCGCGCCAGAACTCCTCCTCGCTCTGCCCGGTCTCCTTCGCCGCCTCCGCGGCGTCGAGCTCCATGCGCGCGATGCCGGTGACGAAGCTCTGTACCGCGATGATCACCGAGATCAGCTCCGGGTCCGTCAGCCGCATCTCCCGCAGCGCGAACAGTGAGGCGTCCAACCCCCGTACGGCGCTGGGGCCGAGGACCGTACGGGACTGGTTGACCTTCAGCAGCCAGGGATGCGCCCGGAACAGCTCGAGGTGGGCGCGGCCCATCGCGCGTACGGCGTCCTGCCAGGTGTCGGACTCCGGCGGGTGCGCGTCGTTCTCCAGGGGCTCGCCCGTGACGCGGTCGAGCATCAGGTCGAGCAGCTCGGCCTTGCCCGGGACGTAGCGGTAGAGGGACATCGTGCCGGTGCCCAGCGCGGTGGAGAGGCGGCGCATCGAGACGGCGGCAAGGCCCTCCGCGTCGGCGATCCCGATCGCGGCGCCGACGATCCGGTCGAGGGTGAGGCCCGGCTTGGGGCCGCGTGAGGGTCGCTCGCCGGTGCCCCAGAGCAGTTCGAGGCTGCGCGAGACGTCTTTGCTGCCGCTCGTCTCAGTCGTCATGGGGTCAGCGTAATCGCCTGAACAGAAACTGAGTACGGTGTACTCTCATATGGGTACGCCGTACTCAGTTGACTCGTCTCGGAGGGGCTCAGTGGACGAATACGCCGTCTCGGCAGAAGGACTGGAGAAGCGGTACGGGGACAAACGGGCCCTCGACGGCTTCGATCTCGCCGTGCGCCAGGGCACCGTGCACGGCCTGCTCGGACCGAACGGCGCGGGGAAGACCACCGCCGTCCGGGCCCTCGCGACCCTGTTGCGGTTCGACGGCGGCCGGGCGCGGGTGGCAGGCGCCGACGTGCGGCGCGAACCGCGGCAGGTGCGCCGGCGCATCGGCCTCACCGGCCAGTACGCGGCGGTCGACGAGGTGCTGACCGGCCGGCAGAACCTGGAGATGTTCGGCCGCCTCTTCCATCTCGGCGGCAGGCGCGCAGCTTTGCGGGCCACGGAACTGCTGGCGCGGTTCGACCTGGTGGACGCCGGCGACAAGGGCGTCGGCACGTACAGCGGCGGAATGCGCCGCCGGCTCGACCTCGCCGCGTCGATGATCCTCGCACCCGATGTGCTGTTCCTCGACGAACCGACGACCGGACTCGACCCCCGTTCGCGCGGCGAGGTGTGGGACGCGGTGCGCCGGCTCGTCGCGGGCGGCACGACCGTCCTGCTCACCACCCAATACCTGGAGGAGGCCGACCGGCTCGCCTCCCGTATCACCGTCATCGACCAGGGCCGGGCCATCGCCGACGACACGCCCGACGGCCTGAAGAACAGGGTCGGCGGCGACCGGATCGAGGTCGTCGCCCGCGAGGCGGCCGACCTCCCGGCGATCGCCAAGACCGTGGCCCGGGTCGCCGACACCGACCCGACCACCGACGAACCGGAACGCCGGGTGCACGCACCGGTGACCGACCGGGTCGCGGCCCTCACCGAGGTCGCCCGCACCCTTCAGGACGAACGGATCCCCGTGGAGGACATCGGGCTGCGCAGGCCCAGCCTGGACGACGTGTTCCTGCGCCTGACCGGACACGGCACACAGACCGAGGAGGCGGCGTGAGTACGACGGACCTGGTGGACCTGAGCCTCGACGACAGGCACGGGCGCGCCTACTGGGCGGTGGCCGACTGCTGGAACGTGGTCCGGCGCGGACTGACCCACTACCGGCGCCAGCCCGTCCTCATCGCCTGGCAACTCGGCTTCCCGATCATCTCCGTGCTGCTCTACGGCTACGTCTTCGGCGGCGCGATGAAGTCGCCCGACGGCGGCAGCGTCCGTGACTTCCTGATGCCGGGCATGTTCGCCATGACGATGGCCTTCGGCTTCATGAACACGGCCATGGCCGTGGTCACCGACGCGACGAAGGGCGTGATCGACCGCTTCCGGTCGATGCCCATGGCGCCCTCCGCCGTGGTCACCGGCCGGGGTGTCAACGACCTGATCGTCGCCTGCGCCGAGCTGACGATCCTCGCGGCGACCGCCTTCGCGATGGGCTGGCGCACGGACGCCGGGCCGCTGAAGGCACTCGCGGCGTTCGCACTGCTGCTGCTCCTGCGGTTCTGCCTGATCTGGGTGGGCATCCTGCTCGGCCTGCTCGTTCCCACCCCGGAGGCGGCCGGCGGCCTGTACGCGGTGGCCTTCCCGCTGACCATGATCTCGAGCGTCTTCGTGCCGCCGTCGACGATGCCGGACTGGCTGGGCACGATCGCCGCCTGGAACCCGATCTCCTCCACGGCCGCGGCGGCCCGCGAGCTGTTCGGCAACCCGGTCGCGAGCGACGGCAGCTGGATCCAGGAGAACTCGCTGCTCATGGCGGTGGTGTGGCCGGTCGTCGTCACGGCGGTCTTCGCGCCGCTCGCGGTACGGCGCTTCCAGCGGCTCAGCCGCTGACGTCGTCGGACCGGCGAGGCGCCCCGGCCTTCAGCAGTTCGGCCGCGTCGAGCTTCACCTCGGCACCGATCGAGGCCGGGAGCGCGATCTGCTGGCCCGGGGCGTAGACCTCATGGCTGTCGTACTCGCTGGCGAGCGGGTTGGTGAGCACGTGGATCCTGGTGTGCTTACGATCGACGATCACATAAACGGGGACCTTCGCCTGGGCGTAGGCGATGGCCTTGTTCCGGAGGTCGTTGCGGTAGTTGCTGGAGGTGACCTCGACGACGAGCCGGAAGACGGCGGGGTCGTAGCAGTTGTTCCGGATCAGATGCTCATCGATGTCGGCGTCGACAATGGCGAGATCCGGGATGGCGTAGTCCTCGGGGCCGTCCGGCAGCCACAGCCCCACACCCTGGAGTACCTCGGTCTCACCGCCGTCCAGCCCGGCCAGCATGAACGGGCGCATGAGTTTGGTGAGTGCCCTGGCATGCGCACTGTCCGGAGAGGGAGTCACGGTGAGGATGCCTCCGATGATCTCGACGCGATGGCCGGGGAGCAGCTCCATGAGGCGATTCGCCTCTTCGAGCAGCGTCGGCGGCTCGCCGTCACAGGGGTCACAGGGGTGCTCGACTGCTGCGGCAGACATGCGGGCCTCCTGGTGGCTGGTGTCGAGAGCATCATCGTAGGACGCGGCACCCACCGGCGTCCGTAAGGCGGATCGTCACACCATCGAGCGATCATGCTCGGTGCCGCCGGCCGGCGCGGTTCCTGCTGCCTCGACCGTGGGGGCCGCCGGGGCGAGTCGGGGTGAGGAGCCGCGGCGACGCGGGTAACGCGAAGGG
>NZ_JBSGZJ010000205.1:0-11922 GCF_053610925.1 Streptomyces sp. NPDC054847
GCCCAGGACCGCCGCGCACAGGGCGGCGGTGAGCAATGAGGCCAGGTGCGCCCGGGGCGCGCCGACGGCCGCCGCCGTCACGCTCCGCGCGGCCGGCGGCTCCTGCGTGGCGCAGATCCGCACGAGCCACGCGGTGACCGGGAGCAGCGCGGCGGCCGCATATCCGAGGGAGTCCAGGACCGGTCCACCGCCCTGGACGCCGACGGCCAGGAAGGCGCCGTAGAGCAGTACGGGCGGCAGCCAGCGCTGGGAGCGCAGGAGAAGGGCGGTGTGGTAGCGCAGAAGTGCTGTCATGTCGTCGTGCCGGGTCCTGTCGGGCGCGCGGTCGTCGCTGCGGCTGCCGTCGCGGAGGCGTTCGCGACCGGTTCCACCGCACCCTCCAGATGCAGGATGTGCCACGGCGGCCGGGCGGTGAGCAGCGCCCGCAGCAGGGCGTCGGAGTGCCCGGCCGGGACGGTGAACACGGTGCCGCCGTCCTCTCCCGCGACGGCCTCCGGATCTCCGGGCAGCCCGTCGGGCAGCGGTGCTCCGGGGCGGCCGACCGCCACGATCCGCGCCCACCGGCCCGGCTCCCGCCCGGCGCGCGACGGACCGTCGGCCGGCAGCTCCTCGACCCGGCCGTCCCGTACGCGGAAGACCGCGTCGGCCGCCTCGGCCGGCCGCCGGGGGTCGTGGTCGACGTGCACCACCGAGGCGCCGGCCGTGACCAGTTCGGCCACCGCGAGGTCGAGCTGCTCGCGCGCCGGGGTGTCGAGGCCGGTCCATGCCTCGTCGAGCACGAGCAGTTCCGGGCCGGCGAGGAGCGCCTGGGCCACGGCGACCTTCTGGCTGGTGCCCTTGGACAGTTCGCCGAGGGGCGTACGGGCGTATGCCGCGGCCCCGAAGCGTTCGAGCCACTCGGCGGCACCGGCGGCCGCCGCCCGCCGCCCCAGTCCGTGGATGCGGCCCAGATGCGTCAGGTAGCCGGCTGCGGTGAACGGCAGGGCGGCGGGGAAGCGTTCGGGGACGTAGGCCGTGCGGGGCCGGCCGGTGATCCGGCCCTCGGAGGGCGCGTCGATGCCGGCGAGCAGCCTCAGCAGCGTCGACTTGCCGCTCCCGTTGGCACCGTCGACGCGGACGAGGGTGCCCGGGCGCAGGTCGAGGTCGACCCCGCGCAGCACCCAGGGCCCGCCGAGGCCGTAACGACGGCCCACCTGCCGGAGCTTCAGTTCTGTGTCGCCTTCTGCGGGGTGAGCTCGCTGGGCCGGACGATGACGAAACCCTCGCCCTCCAGCTTGAGTTGCACCGCTTCGCCCGAGCCGCCGCGGATCATCGAACCGACGGACTGCGAGCGGTGCAGCGACGTGTGCAGTTGGGCGCTCCAGCCGACGACGGCGTCCGTGTCGACGAAGACCGGCTGCTGGTGGCTGACGGGGATGACGATCGGACTGCCGTCGCAGATGACGCCCAGTTTCCCGTAGCCGGTGAAGAGGCTGTTGAAGAGGCCGCCGCCGGTCATGCCGGCGCCCTTGACCGTCTTGATCTCGTACGACAGCGTCGCGTCGAAGCAGAGCACGTTGCGCCCGTTTATGGTGAGCGCGTCGCCCTGCTCGATGTCGACGATGAAGCAGTTGGCCGCTTCGTGCGCGAACCACGCCTCGCCCTGGCCGCGCACGGCCATCAGCGGCAGGCCCTCGCCGGTGACGGCGCGCTTCAGCATGCCGCCGATCCCCTGGCCCTTGCGCTCGAACTGCAGATTTCCGCGAAAGGCGATCATCGAGCCCTGCCGCGCGTGCATCTCGCCGTTGACCGCGTACTTGATCGACTTGGCGTTCTGCAGCGTCATTCCGGGCACGGTGGCCTGCTGTGCCATGTTCTCTGTGGAGAAAAGATCGCTCTTCATGGGGTGCATCGTCGCCCGGAGGGTCCCGTTCCGCCAACAACCCCACGGCGGGCGGCTGGCAGACTGGCGGCGTGAGCAGCGAAGACCTCCGTGAAATCCGGCCCGACAATCCCTTCAGGCACCGGGCAGAGTCCCGTGACGCGGCACCGCAGTTCGTCCTGCCTTTGGTGGTGCGCATAGAGAAGTCGGGACCGCCGTCCCGTACCGACGCACTGGAGACCGCCGCGCGAGCGGTCCTCGAGATCCTCGCCGACGAGCGCTCCACCGGAGAGGGCGAGTGGGCGCAGGCCGTGCGGGACTGGCAGGACGCCCGTATCCGCAAGGTCGTCCGCAGGGCCCGCGGCGCGGAGTGGCGCAAGGCCGGCATGCTCCCGGGGATCACGGTGACGGGCGCGGGCGGCCGGGCGGCCGGGTCCGGCGGGGCGACCGCGACGGACCTCGCGACCGGGACGTCCCCGGCCGTCGCGGCAGACGCCGCGGACGCGGCCGCCGGACCCTCGTCGGCACCGGCAGCGGTTCCGGCAGAGGTGCGGGTCTTCCCGCCGGTGCCGCTGGACGGCTGGCCGAAGGAACTGGCCAAGCTCCAGGTGTCCGGGACGGAGCTCGACGACCCCCGCCCGCCCGCCGCCCCCGACCGGACCCGTCCCGTCCTGTGGCTGAGCCCGGAGCTGGAGATGTCCGCGGGCAAGGCCATGGCCCAGGCCGGCCACGGAGCCCAACTCGCCTGGTGGGAACTGTCGGACGCGGACCGCGAGGCATGGCGGGAATCGGGCTTCGCCCTCTCCGTGCGCACCGCCGATCCGGCGGACTGGCCGGCACTCACGAAGAGCGGGCTGCCGGTCGTGCGCGACGCGGGCTTCACGGAGATCGCTCCCGGCTCGTGCACCGTCGTGGCCGACCATCCCTCGCTCCGCGGCGGGCAGTGCGCCTAGGCCAGGGCACCGGCCGGTCCCGGTCGGGCCGATCACGGGTTGGGCGGCGGGGCTGTCGGCGCCCGCTGATATACGTGAGCCATGACGGTCTTTCGTGACTTCAACTTCAAGCTCCTCGTCGTCGAGAAGCTCATGTACTGGGACGAGACGCTGTCCCCGGCGTTCAGCCTGGAGCAGCACATGCGGGCGCGCGGGGTCGAGGACCTCGCCGCCTATGTCGAGGAGAACGAGCTGGAGTACACGGTGCTGGACGAGGCCCGGAAGTACTTCGAGGACCTGGACATACCGGCGGACCTGCTCGCCACCGTGGACGAGCTGACTTTCGACGGCGGCCACCAGGTCTTCATGGAGTGCGCCCCGGTCTGGGACGGCGAGGACGACCTCTTCGACGTGCGTCGCCTCGACGACCTGGACCTGCTGCCGAATCTCAAGCTCTTCACCGGGAAAAGCGAGTTGGAGCACATGGTCCCCGGCGCGCTGGAGGTTCTCGCGGCCCGGGGCATCGCCGCCCGCTGACGGCCGGGCG
Source organism: Streptomyces sp. NPDC054847 (assembly GCF_053610925.1). Classification (NCBI taxonomy): domain Bacteria; kingdom Bacillati; phylum Actinomycetota; class Actinomycetes; order Kitasatosporales; family Streptomycetaceae; genus Streptomyces; species Streptomyces sp. NPDC054847. Next base: position 3,341 of record NZ_JBSGZJ010000205.1, read on the forward strand.
GCCCCCGGGAGTCGGGTCTTCGCCTACGAGGGTGGTGCGTGCTCCGCGGTGCGGGGACGCCCCGTCCGGCCGCGGACGAGACCGATCAATGAGGGGCCGCCCCTCAGGCACCACAGGGCGATGACGGGATCGCAGACCGCGCAGGCCAGGGACGAGTCGTGGGAGAAGGGCACGATCGGGTTGCCCTTGAAGTGGTGGACCAGGTCCCAGGCGGTGTGCAGCAGCCAGGCGACGCCGATGAACGTCCAGGATTCCAGGCCCCGGTAGGCGACGTAGGTGATGACGGCGGTGGCGAGGAACTCCCAGCCGCCGAGGCCGCCGCCGCTCAGATAGGCGGCACCCGCCCCCGCCACCATGATCGCGTTGAAGCGGCGTCGGTGCGGTTCGCGGATCAGGGACATCGCGAGGGCGTAGAGGACGCCGACGAGGATCGGCGAGAGGTAGGTCATGACCGGGTCGCCTTCTCGGGGTTCGGGCGGACGGTGCCGGGGCGGTCGAGCCGCCGCAGGACGAGGAGGCCGCCGATGCCGGGGACGACGGCAGCGGCCTTGGTGAGGGTCGTGGCCCGGCGCAGGCGCCATGTCGCGACCACGACGAACAAGTAGGCGCAGCCGTGGGTGGGCCCCAGCAGGGAGGAGACCGGTCCGAGATGAACGGTGGCGAGGTTGGCCGTCATGACCACCAGTGAGACGAGCTCGGCGAAGGCGGCGATACGCAGGGGCCGCAGGGTCACGGTCACACTCCTGTGGTGGAGCCGGGGCGGATGATCATCAGGACGGTGACCGTGGCCCACAGCAGGTTGAAGACGCCGGTGAGCATCGCGAGGCGGCCCGGTGACGCGGGGTCCGAGCCGGAAGCCTGCGCGGCGGCGAGGGCGGCCTCCTGGGCGGGCAGGATCAGCAGGGCGAGCAGGCCGGCGGCCGCGGCGGTCAGAAGGATCGAGGCGATCAGCCAGGCGCTGCCGAGGACGCCGAGGCTGCCGGCCGTGGCGAATCCGAAGACGGGAACCGCGATGCCGACGGCCGCGTAGACACGGCAGATGCGGTGCAGCATCCGCAGGGTCGTGAGCGCCTCCCCGTCGCCCTCGCCGCTGTGCGCGTGGCGCAGCGCCTTGGGGAACATGCTCGCCGCGACGGTGACCGGACCGATGGCCACGACGGCGGCCAGGACATGCAGGATGAGGAAGAGTTTCGTCACTGTCGGGGCTCCCCGGCCGCGCGGACGACGCCGAGCGTCCGGCCGGAGGGTGCGCCACCCGGCGCCGAGCCGCCGGCGTCCGGCACCGCGTGGAGAGCGGTGGCAGCGCGCGGATCGAGGCCGTGGGACACGTCGGTCTGGGCATGCATGGAGGGGTCCTTCGTATGCGGGAGGTCCGGTCGTCCGCCGGAGACGCCACCGAAGCTATCCGGCTGCCACGATGTCTCCCAGTGGCATCAGTGACACCTTTCAACGAGATAGCGCCAACTCCCGGGAACGGCCTCTGAACTGCACCGGGACGGAGATCCAGGGGGCGGCCGGCCGGAACCACCGCCCGGCGAGGAGGTACTTTCCCGCCATGCACACCGTCGCCGTTCTCGCCCTGGACCAGGTGATCCCCTTCGACCTGTCCACCCCGATCGAGGTCTTCACCCGCACCCGGCTTCCGGACGGGCGCGCCGGCTACCGACTCCGCGTGTGCGCCGAACAACCGGAGATCGACGCCGGCACGTTCACCCTGCGCGCGCCGTGGGGACTGGAAGGGCTCGAGGGCGCGGACACGATCATCGTGCCCGGCACCGCCGCCCCCGCGGCCCCGCTCTCCCCCGCCGTCCATGCCGCGCTGCGGTCCGCCGCCGAGGACGGCACGCGCATCGCCTCCATCTGCTCGGGCGCCTTCCCGCTGGCCGCCACCGGTCTCCTCGACGGCCTGCGGGCCACCACCCACTGGGTCGCGGCAGACCTCCTGGCCGCCGCCCACCCGGACGTCGAGGTCGACCCGGACGTCCTGTACGTCGACAACGGGCAGATCCTCACCTCGGCGGGCGCGGCCGCGGGCCTGGACCTGTGCCTGCACATGATCCGCCGCGACTACGGCTCCGCGGTCGCCGCCGACGCCGCCCGGCTCTCCGTGATGCCCCTCGAACGCGAGGGCGGACAGGCGCAGTTCATCGTCCACGACCACGCGCCCACCCCGCAGGGCTCCGCACTGGAGCCCCTGCTCGCCTGGCTCCGGGACAACCTGGCCCGCGACCTCACGCTGGCCGGCATCGCCGACCACGCCGGGACCAGCACCCGCACCCTGATCCGTCGCTTCCGCGAACAGACCGGCACGACCCCGCTCCAGTGGCTCCACCGGGCCCGCATCCGCCGGGCCCAGCACCTGCTGGAGACCACCGACCACTCCGTCGAACGCATCGCCGCCCAGGTCGGCTTCGGCTCCCCCACCGCCTTCCGTGACCGCTTCAAACGCACCACCGGCGTCTCCCCGAGGACCTACCGCCGCACCTTCGGCTGAGGCCCGGATTCAACTACTCCGATTTTCCTCCTTTTTGGTCCTCCGCCCGCTACGGTGAGTCTTCACACAATCTGCACAAGGGGGGACCTTGAGCAATCGGTACACCACCAGTCCGCCGCCGCCCGGCCCCGTGCCCGCCGGGACGCAAAGGCCGCTGTGGAAGATGAAGCGCACCTACGCCGGCGGACTGCTGATCATGGCGCTCGGCTTCGGCTGCGGTGGTGCCGCAGCCTCCGACGACTCCGGACCGGCCGTGGCGGCCGCGAAGCCGAGCCCCGGCCCGACCGTCACCGAGACGGTCACCGCGACGGCGACCACCACCGCGACGCCCGCCCCCAAGGCCACCGTCACCGAACCCGGTCCCACCGTGACCGTGACGGTGACCAGGACGGAGACCGCCGACCCCTACGACAGCGGTGACAGCGACTCCGGCAGCGGCGGTGACGCGGACGTGTACTACGAGAACTGCGCCGCCGCCCGGGCCGCGGGGGCCGCGCCCGTCCGCCGGGGCGAGCCGGGCTACGGCAGCCACCTCGACCGGGACAACGACGGCACCGGCTGCGACTGGGGGTGACGGGCAACGCCCGCCCGGACCCGAACCCCGCGGCGGGCAGCGGTGGTCGGCCTCCCGTGAGGCCGGGACCGCGGCGACCGCGGGCGGCCGGTCCCTGAGCGCGACAGGCCGCGCAGCGCACCCAGCGGCCTCACCGGCACCGGACGGGCGCGCCGTTGAACAGCCGGGGCCCCGGCTGCGTACTTCCGGGTACCGCCCAGTAGTTTGACCGGCTAAGTTCGACCGGCAGGCGGCCGGCGGGCTGACCGGCCATTCAGCAGGGCGGTTGGTTGCCGTGTAACGCATCGGCTCTGGAGGCACATTGTTGCGGCGCATCAACGGAACAGCACTCATCATCGCGGCCCTGGTCGTCACGGTCGGGGCGCTCGCGTTCCCCGTGTGGTCCTACGCCGACCGTTCCGGCACCGGGCAGGACAATCTGAACGCCTCGAGCGTGGCGACCCAGTGGGGGCCGCTGTCGGCCACCGACCGCGACTTCCTGGTCAAGGTGCGGCTCGCCGGCCTGTGGGAACTGCCCGCCGGGCAGCAGGCGATAGAACGCGCGCCCACCGAAGCGGTCAAGGCGGCCGGCGACCACCTCGTCGTCGGCCACACCGACCTCGACAAGCGGGCGCGCAACGTGGCGGCGCAGCTGGGGGTCGAGCTGCCGAACCAGCCCACCGAGCAGCAGCAGGGCTGGCTGCGTGAGCTGTCCGCCGCGCAGGGCGAGGAGTACGAGCGGAAGTTCGCGCAGCTCCTGCGGAACGCGCACGGCAAGGTCTTCGCGCTGATCGCCCAGGTCCGCCACACCACCCGTAACACGCTGATCCGCCAGCTCGCCTCGGACGCCAACCAGACGGTGCTCGACCACATCACGATGCTCGAGCAGACCGGCCGGGTCGACTTCGACGCCATCGCCAACGAGGCGGCGTCGGGCGCCACGGCCAGCCCGAGCGGTCCCCCGCCGCCGGACGGCAATCTGCCGCCCGCGCCGGCCCCTGTCACACCGACCGGGGACCAGTCGTTCACGTCACGGCCGTCACCGCAGCCCGGTGCGCCGACCGCGGTCAACACCGACCGCCCGGCACCGCAGGATCCCGTCCCGGCGGGGTGACCGGACGGTCCTGCGCGTGGCAGGAGGTTCCGGTCCGCGGGCCGGAACCTCAAATCAACCTCTGAACGTCCCCTCCTTCGGATTCACCCGCTCGTGCGGGGGCCATGACCCTGGCACGTCACACGTCGGGCGTGGAGGAGGGGACCATGGAACTCGGCATCGGAATCGGCTGGCGGCCGGAGATCTCGGACACGGTGGAGCGGCTGCCGGACCTCGACTGGGTCGAGGTCGTCGCGGAGAACGTCTGCCCCGGCCACCTGCCGCCCGCGCTGCTGCGACTGCGCTCGCGCGGCGTCCGCGTCGTCCCGCACGGCGTCTCGCTCGGACTCGGCGGCGCCGACCGGCCGTCGGAGCGCCGCCTGGCCGATCTGGCCGAGCGGGCGGAGGCACTGGACGCGCCGCTGGTCACGGAGCACATCGCGTTCGTGAGGGCGGGCGGCACGCTCACCGCCTCCTCCGTGCTGGAGGCCGGTCATCTGCTGCCCGTCCCCCGCACCTGGGACGCGCTCGCCGTGCTCTGCGAGAACGTGCGCATCGCGCAGGACTCGCTGCCGGTGCCGCTGGCGCTGGAGAACATCGCGGCGATGTTCTCCTGGCCCGACGAGGAGCTCACCGAGGGCCAGTTCCTCGCGGAGCTCGTGGAACGCACGGGGGTACGGCTCCTGATCGACGTCGCCAACCTCCACACCAACCACGTCAACCGCGGCGAGGACCCGTCGGCCGCGCTCGACGAACTGCCGGTGGAGTCGATCGCGTACGTCCATGTCGCGGGCGGCGTCGAACGCGACGGCATCTGGCACGACACGCACGCGCACCCGGTGACGCAGCCGGTCCTGGACATCCTGTCCGGTCTTCGGGCCAGGGTGAACCCGCCGGGAGTTCTGCTGGAGCGCGACGACGACTTCCCGGCGAGCTCGGAGCTGGAGCGGGAACTGGCGACGATCCGGGCGACGTTGGAGGCGGCGGGTGGTCCCGTGGCGTCCGGCCGGTGCGCGGCCCCGCGGGTCCGGGCCGGGGCGGGTGGCCGCGGGGGCGCGGGCACGCCTGCGGCGGGCCTGTTCCCCTCCCCGCCCCTTCCCGAACCGGGGGCTCCTCCCCCTACGCCTGGCGGCGTGGGGGGACCCCCACCGGACCCCTGCGCCTCAAACTCCCCCTACGGCCTGGCGGCCGTGGGAGGTGCCCCCAGCGGGGCTGATTTCGCGGAGCGAAATCCAGCCCGCCCGGCGCTTGAGGGCACTGCGCGGAGCACGGTACGGGGTCCGGGGCCAGCCCCGGTTTCGGGAAGCGGCGGGGAGGGGAACGGCTCCGCGCAGCGGTCCCACCCGCACAGCCCCACCGCCGCCACGGCCACGGCCACCACCACCGCCACCGGCGTCGCCGCCGCCCCCACCACGGAACCGCCCCCCGCCCGCCAGCGCGTCGCGCTCACGCAGGCCGCGCTGCTGTCCGCGCTCGTCGCGGGCACGCCCGCGCCCGAGGGGTTCGACGCACGGCGCCTGCGCGTGCAGAGCCGCGCGCTCACCGCGAAGCGCGCCGACGTTGTCGCGAAGATCGCGCCCGAGCTGCGCGAGATCCTCGGGACCGACTACCGGTCCGCCTTCCTCGCGTACGCCAAGGACCGCCCCATGCACGCCGGTTACCGGCGCGACGCGCTCGACTTCGCCGAGCACCTGCTGGCGTCCAGACGCCCGCAGGACAGCGCCGCCCGGCGAAGGCTGAGCCTGTGGTGGCAGGAGCGCAGTGCCCCCCGTCCGCCGCGCGGGGCGACCCGCCTGGTCCGCGTGGCCCGTGCCGCGCTCGCGGCGAGGTGAGCGCCATGGACCTCGTCGCGCTCGCCGTCCATCTCGCCGTCGGCCTGTCGTCCCTGTTCCTGATCATCCGGGTGTCCGCGGCGCAGCCCGCCTCCCCGCACGGCGCGGCGAACGTCCACGACGTGTACGAGGCGGCCTTCCTCGCGGGCGGCCCCGGCCGCGTCGTCGACGCCGCGCTCACCGCCCTGCACAGTGACGGCCGGATCGCCGTCGGCTGGCCCGGAGTCATGTCCGTGGTGCGGCCGGTCGCGCAGGACCCGGTGGAGCGTGCCGTTTTCTCGGTGCTCCCCTTCGCCCCGAACGGAGCGCTGCACACCGTGCGCCTCCACACCATGCGCAGCCCCGCCGTGCAGGAGCTCGGTGACGTGCTCGCGGCACGCGGACTGATGGTGCCGCCCGGCCACAGCACGGGCCTCGCGAGGTGGGGCAAGGTCCAGAGCGTGGTCTGCTTCCTCGGCCTCCCGGTGGCGTTCGTCGTCACGGTCGCCGCATTCGTCGGTGACACGTCCGGCGGGTCGGGGTCGCCATTCGTCTTCCTGCTCTTCCCGATGCTGATCGTGGGCGCGCTGATCGGCGCGACCCAGGCGGGCCGCGCCCGGCGGCGGGTCACCGCGGCGGGGCGGCGCGCGCTGGCGGCGTACCGCCTGGCGCACTCGCGGACACGGGATCCGGCCGGCCTGGTCGCCCTGCAGGGGGTGCGCGGCGTGCCGGACTTCGCCCTGCGACGGCAGCTGGGTGCGGCGGTCCGGGTCCGCGGTTCTGCGGGCGGCGGGGCGGGTGACCCGTCGCTGTCCGCGCTGTACGTGGGCGAGGCCGTGTGGTGCGCCGGTTCGTCTCCCGACTCGGGAGGCGGCTCCGGCTGCGGCGCGTCCGGCGGTTCCGGCTGCGGCGGATCAGGGGGTGGCTCCTCCTGCGGCGGCTCCTCCGGCTCCAGCTGCGGCGGAGGCTCCGGCAGCAGTTCCTGACGGGACGGCATCGGGGTCATTGGCCCCGACACCGCCGGGCGGTGCTTTACTTCACGAACCGCCCCTGCCCAAGATCCCTTTCGTCCCGTGGCCGCCGCCCGGCCGCCCCGCGCATGAAGGGAACGCGATGAGAACAGCCGCGAAGTACGGGGCCGTGGCGGGCCTCGGTTCCTTGCTCCTCACGTCGGTCGCCGTCGCCCCCGCCGGCGGTACGACGACCACCGACGCCGCCGCCCGGGGCACCGCCCTGGCCGCCCAGCGCGCGGCGGCGGCCGGCATCGACTTCGGCCGCTGCCCCGCCGCCGAGAAGCTGCCCGACACGGTCCGCTGCGGCACCGTCGAGGTCCCGCTCGACTACGCCGATCCGTCGGGCCGCCGGATCGAACTCACCGTCAGCCGGGTGCGGGCGAGCGGCGGGAAGTCGCAGCGGCAGGGCGCCTTCGTCTACAACCCGGGCGGCCCCGGCGCCTCCAGCATGTCCTTCCCGCTGGCGGCCGGCCTGCCCGAGTGGAAGCGGATCGCCGAGGCGTACGACATCGTCGGCTACGCGCCCCGCGGTGTCGGCCGGTCCGCCCCGCTGTCCTGCCAGGAGCCCGAGGACTTCCTCAAGGCCCCCACGCAGGCCCCGACGCACCCCTCCCTCTCGTACAAGAAGGAGCGCATCGCGCAGGCGCGGGCCTACGCGAAGGGCTGCGCCGACAGGACCGGCGCGGCGCTGCGCCACTACACGTCGCTGAACAACGCCCGCGACCTGGACGTGCTGAGGGCGGCGCTCGGCGAGAAGAAGCTGACGTTCATGGGCGCCTCCTACGGCACCTACTTCGGCGCCCTGTACGCGACGATGTTCCCCTCCCATGTGCGCCGCATGGTCTTCGACTCGGCGGTCGACCCCGACCCCGAGCAGATCTGGTACCGCAACAACCTGGACCAGTCCGAGGCCTTCGAGAGCCGTTGGGCCGACTTCCGTGCCTGGGTGGCGAAGCACGACAGGAAGTACGGGCTCGGCGCGACCCCCGAGGACGTGGCGCGCAGCTACGAGGAGGTGCGGGCCCGCCTCGAACGGGAGCCCGCGGGCGGCACGGTGGGTCCGGGCCAGTTGCACGCGGCCTTCCTGGGGGCCGGGTACTACGACGCCTACTGGCCGCTGCGGGCCGGCGCGCTGTCGGAGTATCTGAAGGGCAACCCGGAGCCGCTGATCGAACAGGCCGCGCCCGAGCCCGGCGGGGCGAAGGAGGCGGAGAACGGCAACGCCGTCTACACGGCGGTCGAGTGCAACGACGCCCCGTGGCCGGAGGACTGGCTCACCTGGGACCTGGACAACTCGCTGCTGGCGAAGCGCGCGCCGTTCGAGACCTGGGACAACGTGTGGATGAACCTGCCGTGCGCCTTCTGGCAGGAGCCCCGTCAGCAGCCGCTGGACGTCCGCACGGAGCCGGGGCAGCTGCCTCCGACGCTGATCCTGGCGGCGGAGCGGGACGCGGCGACCCCGTACACGGGAGCGCTCGAACTTCAGCGGCGGCTGGCCGGCTCGGTGCTGGTCACGGAGGAGGACGCGGGGACGCACGGCATCGGCGGCGGCAGCAACACCTGCGTCAACAAGCACCTGGAGGACTATCTGCTGCGGGGTGAGACGCCGGTGCGGCGC
>NZ_JBSGZJ010000206.1:0-11896 GCF_053610925.1 Streptomyces sp. NPDC054847
CGTCCAGGGGGCCGGTGATCGTCGCGACGGTGCGCCGCCCCCGGGCGGCCAGGTGGGCGACGGCCGCCCGTGCGCCCTCGAAGTTGTCGGAGTCGACCGCCGCCAGCGTCTCGTCAGCCGCGCGGCGGCCGCTGATGACCACCGGGATGGAGAGCTGCTCCAGCAGGTCCGGCAGCGGGTCGCCCGCGTGCATCGAGACCAGCAGCACGCCGTCGACCCGGTGGGCGGCGAGGTACCCGGCGAGCGTCTTTCGTTCGCGGTCGTTGCCGGCGAGCGTCAGCAGCAGCTGCATCTCGGTGTCGGCGAGGGCGGCTCCGACGCCGCGCACCATCTCGGAGAAGTACGGCTCCGCGAAGAAACGGTCCTCCGGCTCCGGGACGACGAGCGCGATGGCGTCCGTACGGTTGCCCGCGAGGGCCCGGGCCGCCCGGTTGGGGACGTAGCCCAGTTCGGCGACGGCCGCCTCGACCAGAGCGCGGGTCTCTTCGCTGACGCGCGGCGAGCCGTTGATGACCCGGGAGACCGTCCCGCGTCCGACCCCCGCCCGCGCGGCGACCTCCTCGAGGGTGGGCAGACCGGTGGCCCGCCCCCCGTTCCCCGTACGGATGGTCCGAGACATCGTGTCCGCCTCCCCAGGCTGCCCAGGCGGAGAACATAACGTGCCGCGGCGCCTTCGGACCTCCCCCTCTCAGACGACGAACGCGGCCGATCACGTATGGGAGCGCTCCCACTCCCCCGTCGGCGCCTGGTGGGCAAAGCCGCAGGCCACCGCCCGTGCCACGGTCGCCCCCGGCGTGCTAAAAGTACGGGTCACACAAGTACGGCCGCGGGCGGCACGTCAGGACCCGGGGGTGACGGCACTCCCCGAAGGAGGTCGTCATGCGCAGGACCGCAATCCTCGCGGTCGTCGTCGCGCTGGGCGCCGGGCTCCTCGCAGGCTGCGCCAAGGACAGCGAAGAGCCGGGCGACAGCGCCTACGACGGCGGTGACGGCAAGGGGAGGACCACCATCACGGTGGGCGTCTTCGGTGCCTTCGGTCTCAAGGAGGCGGGGCTGTACGAGGAGTACATGAAGCTCCACCCGGACATCAGGATCAAGCAGACCTCGATCCAGCGGAACGAGAACTACTACCCGCAACTGCTCACCCACCTCAGCACGGGCAGCGGCCTCGCCGACATCCAGGCCGTCGAGGTCAACAACATCGCGGAGGTCGCCGCGACCCAGGCGGACCGGCTCGTCGATCTGGGCAGGACCGAGGGCGTCAGCAAGGACTCGTTCCTCGGCTGGAAATGGGCGCAGGCCACCACCAAGGACGGGAAGACGGTCGGTCTCGGCACCGACATCGGCCCCCAGGGCATCTGCTACCGCAAGGACCTCTTCGAGAAGGCCGGGCTGCCGACCGACCGCGACGAGGTCGGCAGGCTGTGGGCCGGGGACTGGGACAAGTACCTGGAGACGGGCAGGAAGTACAAGGCCCGGGCGCCCGAGGGGACGGCCTTCGTCGACTCCGCCTCGGGCGTGATGGCGGCCGTCACGGGCAGCAACGAGAAACGCTTCTACGACGAGAACGGCGAGATCGTCTACAAGACCAGCCCGGCCGTGAAGCAGGCCTGGGACCTCGCCGCCGAGTTCGCCACGGAGAAACTGACCGCCAGGCTCCAGCAGTTCACGCCTTCCTGGGACCAGGCCATGTCCAACGGCGCCTTCGCCACCGTCTCCTGCCCCGCCTGGATGCTCGGCCACATCCAGGACAAGGCGGGCGCCGCCGGCAAGGGCAAGTGGGACGTCGCCGCCGCGCCACGGCCGAGCAACTGGGGCGGCTCGTTCCTGGTCGTGCCGAAGACGGGCGACAACACCGCCGAGGCGGCGAAGCTCGCCGCCTGGCTGACCGCTCCCGAGCAGCAGGCGAAGCTGTTCACCGAGCGCGGCAGCTTCCCCAGCGCCGAGGCCGCCTACTCGCTGCCCGCCGTCGCCGACGCCACGCACCCCTACTTCGGGGGCGCGCCCATCGGGAAGATCTTCTCCAGGGCCGCGCAGGACGTCCCGGTGCAGATCGTGGGGCCCAAGGATCTGATCATCGCGCAGAACCTGGCCGACATCGGCATGCTCCAGGTGGACCAGAAGGGCCGCAGCCCGCAAGAGGGCTGGGACGCGGCGGTCAAGGCGATCGACAACGCCTTGGACGAGTGACGTGCCGGAACCCGCACACGGCAGGCCGGCCGCGCACGTCGAACAGCCCGGGAAGCCGGGGTCCGCTGTGGACGTCGGAGCCCCCGACGACACGGACGCCGCCAAGCAGCGGCGGCGTGCGAAGCGCTCACGCCGCTACCGGCGCGACGTCAGATGGAGCCCGTACGCCTTCGTCGCACCGTTCTTCGTCTTCTTCCTCGCCTTCGGCCTCTTCCCGCTGCTCTACACCGGCTGGGCCTCGCTGCACCGGGTGGAGCTCACCGCGCCCACCGACATGGAATGGGTCGGGCTGCGCAACTTCTCGCGCCTCCTCGAGGACGAGTTCTTCTGGAACGCGCTCAGGAACACGGTCACCATCGGACTGATGTCGACCGTGCCGCAGCTGCTCATGGCGCTCGGCATCGCACATCTGCTCAACTACCGGCTTCGTGGCTCGATGTTCTTCAGGGTCGCCGCCCTCACCCCGTACGCGACGTCCGTCGCCGCCGCGACGCTCGTCTTCGTGCTTCTCTTCGGCCGCGACTACGGGATGGTCAACTGGGCGCTCGGGCTGGTCGGCATCGGTGACGTCGACTGGCAGAACGGGCAGTGGACCTCGCAGCTCGCGGTCTCGACGATCGTGATCTGGCGCTGGACGGGTTACAACGCGCTGATCTATCTCGCGGCGATGCAGGCCGTCCCGAAGGACCTGTACGAGTCGGCCGCGCTCGACGGGGCCTCGCCGTGGCAGCAGTTCATCCATGTCACGGTGCCGTCCCTGCGCCACACGATCCTGTTCACCTGCGTGGTCTCCACGATCGGCGCGACCCAGCTGTTCGGCGAGCCCCTGCTGTTCAGCGGCGGGGCCGGCGCGACGGGCGGCGCGGACCACCAGTTCCAGACGCTCGGTCTCTATCTGTACGAGCAGGGGTGGGTGAACCTGCACCTGGGCCGGGCCTCCGCGATCGCCTGGGCGATGTTCCTGATCCTGCTGGTCGTCGGCGCGGTGAACTGGCTGGTCGCGCGCCGCCTGAGCAAGAGCGCGTAGAGCGGAGCCGAGACGACGATGACAGGGCGCAAGGGGCGGGCGGGGCGGCAGTTGCACGGCGGGAGGTTCGCCTACGCCGCGCTGATCGTGTTCACCGCCGGCTCCCTCTTCCCACTGGTGTGGACGGCGGTCGCCGCGTCCCGTACCAACACCCGGCTCGCTCAGACTCCCCCGCCGTTCTGGTTCGGCAGCCGGCTCTTCCGCAATCTGGAGATCGCCTGGACCGACGCGAACATGGGCACCGCCCTGCTCAACACGACGGTCGTCGCCGGATCGGTGGCGGCGGGCACCGTGGTCTTCTCGACGTTCGCCGGGTTCGCCTTCGCCAAGCTTCGGTTCAGGATGAAGAACGCGCTGCTGCTGCTCGTCATCGGCACGATGATGGTGCCGCCGCAGCTCAGCGTCGTGCCGCTGTACATGCTGATCGCCGAACTGTCCTGGACCGACCAGCTCCAGTCCGTCATCCTGCCCACGCTGGTCAGCGCCTTCGGGGTGTTCTTCATGCGCCAGTACCTGATGGAGGCACTGCCCGGCGAACTGATCGAGGCCGCCAGGGTCGACGGCGCGAGCAGCCTGCGCGTGGTGTGGCACATCGTCTTCCCCGCCGCGCGGCCGGCGATGGCCGTCCTCGGGATGCTGACGTTCGTGATGGCCTGGAACGACTTCTTCTGGCCGATCCTCGCTCTGACGCAGAGCGGCAACCCGACGGTGCAGGTGGCCCTGGCGGGCCTCGGGCAGGGCTACATCCCCGACCAGTCGGTGATCATGGCGGGAGCGCTGTTGGGGACGCTGCCGTTGCTGATCGCGTTCGTCGTCTTCGGCAAGCAGATCGTGGGCGGCATCATGCAGGGGGCCGTCAAGGGCTGAGGGCGCGGGCGCGGGGCGTGCGGGCCGCTGCGCGGGGCTTGTTCCCCTCCCCGCCCCTTCCCGGAACCGGGCTCCGCCCGGACTTCTACCACGCTTCGCACACACCCCTGCCGGGCTCCGCCCGGGCCGTACCGCGCGGTGTCCTCGAACGCCGGACGGGCTGGAAATGCAGCGGGCGAAGCCCGGTCGGGGTGAGGGGCGTGGCGGGGCCCCGGGCGGGTGGGGGCCGGCCCGGGGCGTCGCCGTGGGGGGACGGGGTGGCTACTTGTACGCGGAGAAGGCCTTCGTGAAGGCCAGCGGCTCCTGCAGGATCGAGCTGCACGTCGCGTCCGCCGCCGGCTTCTCCCCGCCGGCGCACTGCTTGTCGCGGGTCGAGGACCACATCGACAGCCAGCCCAGGTTCTTCGACTCGGCGAACTTCACGAGCTGCGTGGCGTCGTCGACCTTGAAGATCTCCGTCACCACGTCGTTCACGCCGATCATCGGGGTGACCGCGACGGCCTGCCACGCGGCCGCGTCCGAGAGCCCGAGCACACCCTTGATCTGCGCCTGGGTGGCGGTGGCCGCCTGGATCGCGTACTCGCCCATGTCGCCGCTGTACGCCGGGCCGTAGTCCATCGCCATGATGTTGACCGCGTCGACGCGCACGCCGTTCTTCTTGGCGTCGGCGACCAGGTCCACGCCGGGCTGGGTGAGGCCCTCGGGCATGACGGGCAGGGTGAAGGAGACGTTCAGGCCGGGGTGCGACTTCTGGAGCTGCGCGATGGCCTGCGAGCGCCGCGAGTTGGCGGCGGTGTCGGGCAGCGCCGCGCCTTCGACGTCGAAGTCGACCTTCGTGAGCTTGTAGGTGTCGATGACCTTGCCGTACGCCTTCGCCAGGTCGTCGGCGGAGGAGCAGTTCAGCGCCAGCTCGTGGCCGGCCGCGCCGCCGAAGGAGACCCGGACGTCGCCGCCCTTGGCCCGGAGGGCGCCGATCTGGGCGGCGACCTTGTCGTTCGCCAGGTCGGTGACACCGCCCCACAGCGGGGCGCAGCCGCCGCCGGAGGTGATGAAGGCGAGGTTGAACTCCTTGACGCCCGTCTTCGCCGCCGTGTCGAGCATGTCGTAGGCCGGGTACAGGGAGGTGTCGATGTACGGCGCGTAGCGCGCGGTGCCGCCCGGCTTCGGAGCCCCGGTCGACGTGGGGGTCGGCGTCGGGGTGGCCGTGGCGGTGGGGGTGGGCTTCTGCGTGGGGGTGGCGGTCGGCGTCGGCGTGGGCTGCTCCGTGGGGCGGCCACTCGGCTGCGGCGTGGCCCCGTCGTCCACCGAGCACTTGATCTCGTCGATGAGACAGGCCGTCGGGTCGGCGGCCTGTCCGCTCGCGGAGGTGACGAAGCCGACGGTGACCGAGGCACCCGGCGCGAGGCTCTTGTTCCAGCTCGCGGGCTTCACCGTGACCTGCTGCCCGTCCACGGTGTGCTCGCCGTTCCACAGGGAGCTGATCCTCGTCCCGGCGGGCAGCTCGAACTCGAGGGTCCAGTCCGTCCGGGCCTCGCCGGTCTCGTTGGTGATGACGTACTGGCCGGTGTAGCCGCCGTCCCAGGTACTGGTCCGGGTGTAGGCGGCGCCGACCGCCGCGGCCTGGGCGGTGCCGGTGAGGACGACCGCCGTGCCGCCGATCACAGCGGTCACGACGACCGCGCCGACCGCCTTGGTCCTGACGCTCGCCCTGCGCCGGTGCGTACTGCTGCCCATCGGGTGCCTGCCTCTGCGTACGAAGTCGGGGGGTGGTGCGCTGCACGCTAGCGGCCCCGAATCGGACAAAAGGCCGATCAGTGACGGCGGTCGGTCTTCTTAGGGCGCGCTTAAGGGAGGCATCGGAAGCGATTAATGATGTGCCGCGAGGACGCGGCCGTGCGCTACCGCAGGGCGGTCTTACGGCGGCGCGGAACCCGCCCCCGGTGCCGGCTGCGGCGCCGGCCGCCGGCGGCCTCGCGGGGGTCGAGGCCGATCCAGATCCGTACCTCGGTGCCCCCGAGGACGGACCTGCCGATCCGTACGTCGCCGCCCGTGGCCTCCGCGACCCTGCGCACGATGTCCAGGCCGAGGCCCGTCGAGCCGTCCCTGGCACCGCTGTTGCCCCGGGCCATGGCGGCCGCCGGGTCGGCGATGCCCGGGCCGGCGTCGGAGACCAGCACGATGACCGCGTCGTCGCTGTTGTGCACGTCGACGGAGAAGGCCGTGCCTTCGGGCGTGTGGCGGAAGACGTTGCCGAGCAGCGCGTCGAGCGCGGCGGCGAGTTCGGGACGTGCGACCGGGATTCGCACGGGCCGGTCCACTCCGGCGAGCCGGACCTTGCGGCCCTCGTCCTCCGCCAGCGCCGACCAGAATCCCATCCGCTCGCGGACCACTTCCGAGACGTCGCAGCCCGCGCCGGGGCCTGCCGCCGCGGTCTGCGGCTTCGCTTCGCGGGCGGTGCGGATGATGGTGTCGACCTCGCGTTCCAACTGCGCTACGGCCGCCCGGGTCTGCTCGGCGGCGGTGCTCTCACCCAGCGACGCGGCGTTCAGCCGGAGCACGGTCAGCGGGGTCCGGAGCCGGTGCGAGAGATCGGCGGCCAGCTCGCGCTCGTTGGCCAGGAGCTGAACGACCTGGTCGGCCATGGAGTTGAACGCGACAGCGGCGGAACGCAGTTCGGGCGGCCCCTCCTCCGGGACACGGGCTCCGAGCCGGCCCTCCCCCAGGTCGTGGGCGGCGCCCGCGAGCCGCTGCGCCGGCTGCACCATCCGTACGCCGAGCCGGTCGGCGACCGCGACGGAGCCGACGATCAGCGCGAGGCCGACCCCGGCGAGGACGAGCCAGGCGGTGTCCACACCGTTGGAGACCTCCCCCTCGGGCACGAAGATCTCGACGACGGCGATCTGGCCGGTCCCGATCGCGGTCGGTTGCAGCAGCGCCGAGCCGCCGGACACCTCGGTGATCGAGGCACGGCCGATCCGTTCGACGGTCGCCAGGTCCTTCTTCGCCGCCCGGCGCTTGCCTATCTCCAGCGGCAGGCTGCCCGGTTCGCCGGACGCGGGGATGTGCACGGCCATCCGGCCGACCGCACCGGCCGGGGTCGACTCGACGGCCCGTTCCAGCGGGCGGCGTTCCGTGGTGACGGTCAGGGTGGGGCCGATCGTCGCGGCCTGCCGCTCGGCGTTGGAGAAGGCACGGTCGCGGGCCATCTCCTTGATGACGATGCCCAGGGGCAGTGCGAAGGCGAGCACCACCATCACGGTGACGGCCAGGGAGACCTTGACGAGCGCCCATCTCATGGCAGGTGTCCGTTCGGTGGCTCGAGCTTCACTCCGACCCCGCGCAGCGTGTGCAGATAGCGCGGCTTGGCCGCCGTCTCGCCGAGTTTGCGGCGCAGCCAGCTCAGATGGACGTCGATGGTCTGGTCGTCGCCGTAGCTCTGCTGCCAGACCTCGGCCAGCAACTCCTTGCGGGGGACGACGACCCCGGGCCGGCCGGCGAGGAAGGCCAGCAGGTCGAACTCCCGGCGGGTGAGGTCGAGGCGCTCGCCGTCCAGTTCGGCCTGGCGGCGCAGCGGGTCGATGGACAGCCCGCCGACCTGGATCACCCGCGAGGGCGGCGCCTCGCCGGCGGCCCGGGACCGGCGCAGCACGGCCGCCATCCTGGCCGACAGGTGCTCCACGGAGAACGGCTTGGTCAGATAGTCGTCGGCACCGTCGTTGAGCAGCCGTACGATCTCCGCCTCGTCGTCCCGCGCGGTCGCGATGATCACGGGAACGTCGGTGATGCCGCGGAGCATCTTCAGCGCCTCCGCGCCGTCCAGATCGGGCAGTCCGAGGTCGAGAATGACGACGTCGAACCGGAAATGGGCCACTTCGCGCAGCGCCTCGAGGGCCGTGCCGACGCTCCGTACCGTGTGGGAGGCCTCGGTCAAGTGCCTGATGAGGGCGGAGCGCACGAACTGGTCGTCCTCGACCACGAGCACACTTGCCATGGGCGGCACCGTACGCCATCCGGAGTACGCCGGTCCCGTTCGGGACAAGCAGGGGACGGGTGGTGCACTATGGCCCGGATGCATCGAGGACTCGTACATGCCATGGCGTGGTCGCTGTCCACCGGCGCGGCGGTGACGCTGTCGTGGTGGGGCGTCCACACGGTCATGGCCGGAACCGCGTACGACCGGCCGCGCGCTCTTCCCATCACCGCGCAGAACTCGACGGCGCAGGCCGCGAAGCCGCAGGCGTCGTCGACGGCGCGGCCGCCGAGCCCGTCCGCCTCACCGAGCACGCGCCCGCCGACGACGCCTCCGCCCGCCTCACCGACGAAGAAGGACCCCCCGCCGAAGTCGCCTTCACCGCCGCCGCCTTCGGATGCCGGAAATGTGAAGGGCTACAACGTCAAGGGCGGCCGGGTGGTCTTCGACATCGGTGACACCGCGGCCGAGCTCGTCTCGGCGACTCCGGCGGCGGGCTGGCAGATGCAGGTGTGGACGCAGCCGTCGTGGATCCGTGTCACGTTCACGCAGGACGGTCACGAGGTGTCGGTGTTCTGCACCTGGAACGGCCATCCTCCGATGGTGCAGTTCGACGAACGCTGAGTGTCCCGTCACCCGAGGGTCAGCGGAACACCGCGGGCGGCGGCACCGGCGACGGCTTGGCGCTCGCGTCCGTCACGGGAGCCGCCCCGCCGGTGAAGTCGGCCAGTGCCCGCCCGTGTTCGACGCGTCCGGCGAACGGGTCGCTCGCGACCCGGCGGGTGAACTCGGCGACCGGCAGTTCCCTGTCCGACGCGAGCAGCACGGCGTTGCCGAAGCGACGCCCGCGCAGCACCGTCGGATCGGCGGCGAGCGCGATCTCGGGAAAGACGGCCGAGGCGGTGGCGATCTGGGCCCGCAGATGCGTGAGCGGCGGCCCGTCGGCGATGTTGGCGACGTAGCTGCCGCCGGGCCTCGTCACCCTGCGCACCTCTGCGAGGAACTCCGTGCTGGTCAGATGCGCGGGGGTGCGCGCCCCGCTGAACACGTCCGCGATCACCACGTCCGCCCAGCCGTCGGGCACCTTCGCCAGACCTGCCCGCGCGTCGGTCGATCTGACCCGTATCCGCGCGCCGGGGTCCAACGGCAGGTGCGCGCGTACGAGTTGGACGAGGGCCGCGTCCAGTTCGACGATCTGCTGGGTGGAACGGGGGCGCGTGGCGGCGACGTACCGGGCGAGGGTGAACGCCCCGCCACCGAGGTGCACGACCTGGAGGGGACGCCCGGGAGGTGCGGCGAGGTCCACGGCGTGGCCCAGCCGGCGCTGGTACTCGAACGACAGATACGCCGGGTCGTCGAGATCCACGTGCGACTGCGGCGCACCGTCGATGAGCAGCGTCCAGCCGCGCGGGCGTTCCCGGTCGGGTATCAGCTCCGCGAGTCCGCCGTCCACGGCAGCGACGACGGACTCCGGTCCACCGCCCCCACGCCGCTTGCTTTTCGCCACGCGTCCATTATCGCCCGGCCGCGGACCCCCCGCGTCCGGGTCCTCCGCCGGGCCGGCCTCAGCGGCAGTTGTCCGCCGCCTCGATCAGACGGGCCGCCTCCCCCAGCGCCTCGCGCAGCACCACCGGGTCCGTGACCGTGTCCGCGTCGTCACCGGGCGGCAGCAGCCAGCCGGACCCGGTGGCCGGTGACTCCGCAGGGATGCGCAGGCCCCGGCCGGTGGTCTGCGTACAGGCGCTGCCCGGCATGTCCCAGGCGTCGGCGGTGCCGGGCGGGACGAGGAAGCCAAGGGTGTCGCAGGCCCCGTCGTGGAGCACCGGCCCGACCGCGGGCGCGGCGGCGCGGCGAAGGATGTCCACCGCCTCGAGGCCCTGCCGTGCGGGAACGGTCACCAGATCACAGGGCTCTGCCGGCCCGCCGGGCACCGCCACGTCGCAGAGGGGTGGTGCACTGCCGTCCGGCGTGGGCCGGTGCCCGGCCGTGGTCGAGGGCGTCGCGCTGGTCTCCATGCCGATCTCCAACAAGGGGATCCCCTCCTCGCTCGAGTGGAGACACGTAACGCGCCTCCGTACGGTTCAACGCCCGTACGCGTCAAGGGCTACGGCGGCACGCCGCCGCAAAGGATGGCAGTTCATGGCAGAACACCGGCGAGATGTCCCTTTTGTTGCCAAACCCTGTGTGAAGGGCCTGTCACAGCAGGTACGTTCTTGCCCCGCCGGAACACGGCCGCACCAAGAGAGGCCTCGGCCATGGCGTCATCGTCAAAGGCATCACGGGCGGTTCCTGCCCCCGTACCCAACCTGGCTTTCCGCAGACTGCGCGGACACCGCTCGCCGGGCGAGTTCGCGACGGCAGTACGGCGGGCGGCCCGCGAGATCGGCGAGCAGGTCTCCTGCGACGCGCGCTACATCGGCCGGGTCGAGTCCGGGGAGATCCGCTGCCCGAACTACGCGTACGAGCGGGTGTTCCTGCACATGTTCCCCGGCCTGGCGCTGACGGACCTGGGCTTCACCGCCCGGGAACAGGTGCGCGGGCGCGGCGCGGGGAACCGGGCCGCGCCCGCGTCACCGCCGCCGGACCGGGCCGCGGACGCGGCCGTTCCGCACCACCACCCCTGCTGCCGGCTCCCCCTCGGCAGCAGCGAAAGCGACAGCGACGAGGAGAGCGACGTGCTGCGTCGCGCATTCATGACGAGCGGCTCCACCACGGTGGCGGCCGCGTCCCTGGGGCTCGGCCCCGGATCCTTGCCCGACCCGCGGAGAGTCGGCGAGGCCGAGGTCAGCGCCGTCGAGGAGGCGGTACGCCGCATCCGGCTGCTCGACGACCGGCACGGCGCCGACGGTCTGTACCGCCGTGCCGCGCAGCCGCTGAGGGCCGCGTACGCGCTGCTCGACGCCGGCACGCCGGCCCGCAGGTCGACGGCGCAGCGGTTGCACACCGGCGCCGGTGAACTCGCCATTTCGGTGGGCTGGCTCGCCCACGACTCCGGCCGTCTCGAGGACGCCCGCTCCCACTACGCGGAGGCCCTGGCTACCGCGCGTGTGGCGGGGGACCCGGCGCTGGAGGCGCACGCGTTCTGCAACACGTCGTTCCTCGCCAGGGACGCGGGCCGGCACCGGGAGGCCGTACGCACCGCACAGGCCGGCCAGCAGGCGGCCCGGCTGGTGGCCTCCCCACGGCTGCTGGCGCTGCTCGCGCTGCGGGAGGCGGGCGGCTGGGCGGGGCTCGGCGACCGCGCCGGGTGCGAGCAGTCACTGGCCAGGGCACACGCGCACTTCGGGCGCGGCGCCTCGGACGCCGACCCCGAGTGGATGTCCTTCTTCGCCGAGCCCGAACTGGAGGCGCTCCAGGCACAGTGCTGGTCGGCCCTCGGCGAATGGGCCCGCGCGGCCCGCCACGCGCGTCGCGCGGCGGCCCTGCAGGACCGCCGCTTCACCCGCAACCTCGCGCTGTACCGGGCCGAGCTGGCCGCGGACCTGGCCCGGGCGGGAGAGCCGGAGGAGGCGGCCGCGGCGGGCGAGCAGGTGCTCGAACTGCTGGGCGAGGTCCGGTCGTCCCGCATCCACGCGATGCTGTCGGAAACGGCGAAGGTCCTCCTGCCGCACCGCCGCAGCCCGTCGGTCTCCGCCTTCCTCCACCACCGCGAGACGGCAACGGGCCGCGCCTGACGCAACACGGGCGTGGCCGCTGCGCGGGGCCGTTCCCCACCCCGCCCCTTCCCGAAACCGGGGGCCCCTCCCCCGGACCCCCGCGCCTCAGCCGCCGGCGAGGCTGACAAAGTCAGCCCGCCCGGGGGCACCTCCCACGAGCGCCGGGCCGTAGGGGGAGTTTGAGGA
>NZ_JBSGZJ010000207.1:0-11892 GCF_053610925.1 Streptomyces sp. NPDC054847
GAGTAGCCGATGGGAGTCTCACCCCTCGGCTACTCGGCGGGGAAGGCCCGCGCTACCTCAGGGGCGTAGGTGCAGCCCAACAACAAATTGCATGTGCATACTCTCGGGGAGTGATCTTGCGACTCGCGGGAACCTCAACATCAATTACTGAGGTTGAACTCGTGATGTCGCTGGGTTGCTCAGGTGGGTCTGATGGTCAGGCCGGTCTCGGCGAGGCAGCCGTCTATGAGGTGGCTGCGGTACTAGATGTGCCGTAGGCCGCGTTGGATGCGCTGGACGAGGTGTTCGGGTGTGCTGAAGGCGACGTTGGAGAGCCAGCCGCGTCGCAGGAGGGACCAGATGCCTTCGACGGGGTTGAGGTCGGGTGCGTAGGGCGGCAGGTAGTAGATGGTGAGCCAGTCCCGGGCTTCGGCGAACTCTCGTAGGTCGGCGGCTTTGTGGACGTTGAGGTTGTCCCAGATGAGCACGATAGGGCCGCCTAGCTGTTGGTGGGCGGCGATCAGCAGGTCGCGGTAGTCGCGCCAGGAGAAGCTCTTGCGGCCGCCGCGTCGGCCGTCGTCCCGGCGTGGCCGGTAGATCAGCCGGGACCGGTGGGCCGGGTTTGTAGCAGGTCAGCGCCGTGATGGATATGCGTCTGCGGGAACGGCCACGGACCCGCACCTCCGGGTCCGTCCGCGCTGTGACCAGGTCTTCGCCTGCGGCGGCGTCATGGAGAATCCGGCGTCGTCCTCGAAGACGAGCCAGGCTCCACGGGCCGCCGCGAGTCTTCCGCGCAGGGCCATACCTCCTTGACCCACCCGGCCACCGCCTCGTCGTCCCGCTCGATGGCGCGTCGGGCCGGGACCTGGCAGGACCAGCCGTTGCGCACCAAGAGCTTGCGCACGCCCTGGACCGTGTAGGTCAGGTGGAAGCGCCGGCCGATCACCGTCTTCACACGGCTCAGGATCCAGCGTTGGTCTTACCAGCCGTGCGCGGCCGGCCCCTTGCCAGCTCCGCCTCCAGCTGGGCGAACTGCTTCTCACTCAGCCTCGGCAACGATGCCGGGCCCCTGTGACCGCAGAGCCCGCGGACCGCCCTCATCCCACATCCGCCGCCACCGCTGCACCGAGCGGACGCTGACCCGCAGGTCCCTGGCGATCACCGAGCTCGCCTCGCCCTGGGCGAGCCTCTCGGCGGCCTTCAGCCGTATCTCCTCGCGGAACTGCTGCCGTTTGGTGGTCAGCCCAGCCCGCCCCTTGTGGATACCGCATGCCCCGGTGATACCGCACGGGCGACGAGCCGTCAGCCCCTACGACTCCACGAGTTCAACCTCAGTAGGTAGCCTGTACTCAGGCCGAGTTGGTGCGGCACGATCGGGACGGCACTGGTCCTACTCCGGAGTGCGCCGCCTATTGTCACCGATCTGCGGCACTGGACCGCCAGGCCCGACGCCAAGGAACTGCGCGTCGAATGCTCCGACATCGAGGCTGCCCTCAGGCGCCGGTAACCGGGGTCAGAAGGCTCGCAGCCTTTCGATGTGGCGTCTTTGCTGTTTGTCGTCCTGTTCGATGTGCACACTGACAAGCACTCTTTGGCCGTCCGGCTTGTAGTAGATGCGGCCAAGTCGCTGGCTTCCCGCGATGCCCATTGCCAACTTCGTCACCTCAAACCAGCCACGCATTCCCTCAAGGCCCTTCCCTACAAGGTGCCCAGAGTCGATCTCAGCAAGTGCTCTCATCGTGGATGCTGGCGAGTCGAGGTTGGCGATCACATCGACTGCATCGAGAACGAACTCGAGGCGGCTGAACGCCTGAGGCAAGAACTCAATGACACCCCCACGCCGAGACCGTTGGGCGGTCGCGGTGCGAAGTCGCTCCGTCTCCAGGGCCTCAAGTTCCGACACTCTCCCAAGGAGTGCGTCTACCTGCGCCGCCAAGTTGTCAGCGCGTGCTCCGCTTTCTGCGGCTTCCGAGTCGGCCGCTCGCACACGCTCCAGCAGCAAGGAGTTCTCGGCAAGAGCGAGTTCTCGAAGTTCCTCGGCGTCAGCGAGGCTTTTCACCAGTTCCGCTGTGTCAGCCATGCCTCCCAGGCCTTGTCGGAGCACGGCGAGTTGCTCGCGCAGATCTGAATGATGGCGTTCTGCCAGGGCAACGGATTCTCGGTATCGATGCTCGCTCGCTTCGGCGTTCGCAAGATCGTGACGGAGCTGCGCGAGCTCACGTTCAGCCGCCTCGCCCTTGCGTGTCGCGACGTACAGCTGGTTGAGCAGCTCCTCGATCCGAGCCTCGGCATCAGCAAGTCGAGCGGTAGTCGGATCCGTGACTGGCACCGCCGGCGCGAGAGGCGACGGCGGTGCGATGACAGCCCCGACGAGCGCAAGTGCTTCGGCCTGGCTGCCCTTGAACCGAAGGCGCGCAAACCAGTCGTAGAAGTTGCCGTCATCTGCTGGACGATGGCTGACGTCCCAGCGCTGGACGTTGAGATCTGCGTCCTCAAGCGCTGACACCAAGCTGCTGGCAACGCGCTCCGGCGCGTTGAAGACGACGTAATGCCCGTACTGGTTGGTTTCGAGGTGCCACTCGACCTCGAAACCACTGGCCGCCTCCAGCGGTTCACCGGCAATGGGAGCGTACGGAACCTCTGCTCCGGCGAACAGGAAACGATCGCAGTCCGCGAGTTCCCAGCTGGATCCGTCCAAGTCGATGAGATCGCCCTGCCGGAGTGGGTAGACGGAGCCCGCATACGCGACGCCCGCATATCCATCGGGCGTCAGACGAATCGGACGGCGGAGTCCAGACTCGACTTCCGTTCCGTGGTCAAGCACTCGCACGAGTGCCTTAGCGCTCGCCATGTCACGCCGATCCGCATCGACATTCCGGGTGCCCCCACTTGCGCTTGCAGACGGCGCACGGCTTGTAGTACAGGTGTTCCCGCACCTGGGCTTCTGTCGCTCCGTCGCGCACGTGCCGGGTGAAGGCCCTTGAATTATGCCGATACAGCACGTCGCCGGGAACGGTCGCATGGTCCTTGTCCCTCGCCACATTCGCACGGACGACCAGTCCCGCCTGTGGCACGACTATGGACTCCTCAGGTGCTTTTGGGTCTGCGGCTGCACCTCCGGGCATAGCCGAAGCCGGGAGGCCAAGACCGAACTCCAGGTCGTAGTACGACGCCGTGACCCGATCACGCTTCTGACTTGATGACGCCTTGACCGACAACACCAAGTCGTCGTCGAGAACGACCTTCAGCTCGAGGCGCTCGTGCAGCGGCGGCGCGGTCTCGTCGACGCCGAGTGTAATCATTCCCAGCGACGTTCGCCGCTCGCTCGCCTGCGGATGTGATGACAACGCGGTCGGAGTAGCGATCGGAAATTTCGCCTTCCCGTCCGTCGGATCCGCGCAATACAGGTGGAGGGTTTCGTGCTTGACCTCTCCACCGGGAGGCATTTCAGTGCCCGCAGCGAGGAGCGGCATCAACGACCCGCGGGCGAGCTCGAGTTCGATGGGCTTTGCCAGTCGGAGCCTTTGCCTGTCATGCGCAATCCACGCAGCTCCTTGTGAGATCAACGTGGCACTGTTCGTCGGCACCTCAACTCGGTCCGGGCCAAACAACTCGTGCAGCCGGCTCCGAATCGCGGGCATGGCCGCCATGCCGCCGACCACTACGACTAGCGAGACCTGGCCGGGCGCCATCGACAGGCTGCCGAGCAGCGACTCGATCTCATCAATGCCTGCCGTCACGAGTGGCCGCGTGATCTCATCCAGCTCCTGACGCGTGAGCTGGTACTGCAACGTGGCACCTGATTGGAAGTAACTTGGCCGGTAGAACGTCACGTCAACGCGGTCAGCCGAGAGCTCTATCTTGTTGCGCTCCGCGTCCTGGAGGAGCCGGAGTTCAGCCTCAGGGATCGCAAGGTCGTCGTCAGTGACACTTCCGCGAGCCCGAGCGCGCTTCACGACCTCGTCGCGAATTACCTTGTCGAACTCGTCGCCGCCGACCTGGGTCGAGCCACCGTTACGAAGTTGTCGAACCTGTTCTTCGTCGACTCGGCAGAGAGTCAGGTCCAGTGTTCCGCCGCCCCAGTCGACAACCAGGACGTTTCGTCGTGCAAGCCGCCGCGCCATCTCTTCTGGGTCGTTTGCTCCCCGGATGAACCCATAGAGGGCGGCGAGCGGCTCGTGGACGAACTGGGCTACACCCATCCCGGCCCCGGCGAACGCCTCTCGCAGCGCCGCGCGTCGGTGCCCATTCATGGTCACGGGGATCGTGACCACAGCGTTGTCGAGGCCGCCGAGCACCTTCCGCTGCGGACTGCGCAGGGACTCCGATCGGACGTGCCGCACGACGTCCGCAACGATGTCCACCGGGCTCCGGTCGACGCCTCCGACGGCGATTACCTCCTCGCCGAGGAGGAACTTTGGCGATTTCACCGTGTTGCCGTGCACCCCAATGCCCGCGGCACCCAACGCGTCCTTGGCCTGGCGGCCGACGACTACCTGCTCACCTTCGTACCGGACGATCGAGGGATGTGGCCGGCCAGTCTCGACGTCCATCACGTCGATCACGCGGTCACCAACTACCACCGAAACCAGGCTGTTGGTCGTTCCGAAGTCAAACCCGACGATCACGCGAAGCCTCCGGACGCGTCCTTCAGCTGCTCGACCTCACGCGTGAGGGCAAGCAGGGAACGGTCGAGGAACTCCTCCGCGACGTTGGGCGCACCGTTCCGGAGTGCGTGCAGACCATCGGTAAGCAGATCGATCTCACCCCCGAGACGCCGGATGATGCGCGTTCGCAGCGTTTCGTAGTCGTCCGCCATATGGCTCTTGTCGACCACTCTGTTATCGCGCTCAGCCGCGAGCTCCTTCTGCAGTCGCACCACGTCGGCAGAAAACGCGTCGGCGCGAGCCATCGCAGATTGCTCACGCTCCTTGACGGTCGAAAGCTCATCGCGGAGCCGAGTCTCGCGATTCCGAGCAGCGCCAGCCTCATGCTCGAGTTGTGTGACCTGCTGATCCAAGCGGGCGACCCGGGCCAGGTAGTTCTCGCTGACAATCCCGAGCACGCCGAGATCGCTGCTTGCCCCTACCTGGCTGGCGGCTCGCTCCAGCCCTGCTGCCTTTGGGGCCTCGTGCCTCCAGACAGAGCCGTACGACTCATCGATGAACTGATCCAGGGTCCACTCACGTTGGAGCGCCCGGAGGAGTCCGTAGCACGCGATCGCATTCTTGACGAGGCGCTCACTGTCTGCGGCCTTGAACTGCTTCGGGGGCAGTCCAAGCTTGTCGGCGTCGACCCGCCGGGCCTCGTCACGCACGTGTTCGGTCGGGAGCTGCGGATCCTTGCGGGGATCGACCAGCTGGTCCACCCAGACCCGGAACACCGGGCTGTGACCCAGTGCGACTACCGCGAGGTCAACGAGCCGGTTCAACGCCCGCGCGAGGTCACCATCCTCGGCACGCTTGAGCGGGACCCCCTGGCGCGCCGCATACTGAAGCAGCTTGAACGGGGTCGACAACGTTGGGTCTGTGGGCGCGAGAGACGCGACCAGCGCACTCTGTGACGTGATGCCTTCGTCGGTAATCGCCAGCTTCTTGAGGTCCTCCTTCGGGAACTCAAGCAGTCGAGCTTTCGATTTGTAGGCGAACGTCAGCAACTCCTCGATCGAGGTAATGATCGGCTTTGGTTTCGTCTTGGCCTTGGCCCGATGCTGCCCCTCCTCCGCAACGGATGCCGCCGGCGCATTGTCAGTAGGCGCGGCCGAGGCGGTGCCGTCGCCGGTAGCGGTAGGCGACGCGGGGTCGCTCAGCCACGACTCCGCGCCGGGCTCTGGGATGGTCTCGTTGCTCAACGTCCTACCTCTTGCAATCGGGTCCGAAATCCTGCGTACCAGGCGCCGGTCTCGTTAGAGTGCCTGAGCGCCTCGCCGTGTCGTGATGCACCATCGATGTCTCCCGCAGCGAGCAGCGCCTCAGCCGCGATGAGGCGGACCTTGAATTGGTCTTGGGGCCGGAGCTCGCCCAGCGAGGGCAGCAGCTGGGTAACCACGGGTGACTGGGGCCCGTCCAAAGCCGTTGCACCGACGTCCAGGAGGTCCTCGGTAACGGAGTCACTCAAGGCCTGATCGAAGCTTCCGTGCGACCGGTCGGCCAGGCTTGTCGTGACGAATGAGCCGCCTGTGAGGATGGATCGGAACCGCGCCGCGACATCGGAGACGCGGTGGCTGTTGGTCTTGCGCACCGCAAGTGCGAACTGGTTGTAGTGCAACGCGACCAAACCGCAGATCGCCTCTGCTGCGGGTCGGTCGAAGGTCGACAGTAGAGAGACAGCGCTGTTGTACCGCTGCTCGTAGAGCGGCGCACCCGACGCATCTACCCGGCCGGAGTCCTCGACCGCCTCACGCGCAAGCACGCCATACAGGTATGTCGCCAGACCTTCGCGGTAACGGCGGGCCGTCACTCCGCGGCCGGCACGCATGATGAAGGTGTCGATTGCGTTGCGACTCAACTCGCGACTGGAGATGAGCTTCTCCAAGGCCTGGTCGACGAGGCAGAGGTCGTCTTCTTCTGCAAGGCAGAAATCGAACTCAAAGGTCCGCTTCAGTGGGCCATTGGAAACAGCCACTGTCTGGACGCCAACCTTCACCGATGCGAGGAAGCCGGCGGCCTCAGATGTCGAGGCTTCGCGGCCGTTGACGGTGATGGATTCGACATCCGATGTCACCCAATCGGCGGAGCTGCTGGAGCTCGTGACCATCAAGCGCGTGCGTCCGCACTCTCGTCCCCTGAAGAGGAGGATCGGCCGCTTGGTCGCATGACCGTCGAAGCGGTGTACTCGGCGGGCGCGCTCGGACGAGAAGACGAGTCCACACTCAGCGCAGGGAAACCGAGGGGGCTTTGGCGGGGCTGGCGGTCCGGCCGATTCGAATCCGGTCGGCTCATGGAACTCCATGTAGCCGGTGTGCCAGAACCCCACGTACCCCTCCTGTCGCTTGCTGATCTGCGTCCCCCTACGCCTTCGGAAGGCTAGTCGGAGCGCAGGGACTTTGCGAGGTCACGGGTTGAGTGAGATCGGCTTGTGATGGGCTGTCCGTGCACAACGGCACCGCCGGCCTCGCCCGCCAGCAGCGAGCGCACCCTCGCCCAGGCGTACGCGGCGCATCCCGAACACTTCGGCCGTGGGCCGCCACCCCGGCAACTGCCCCGGTGCCCGGAAGGCGGGTGAGGGCCCAATTGTGGAGGGTCTCGTCGAGTCGGCGACGGTCGAGCAGGCAGATGACGGGGCGTGCTGGGTGAGCAGGGTCCCGAAGCCGTGCTCGGTCGCGGGGGCGGCGGCAGGCCGGCTGCGACGTCACGGGGTGCTGTGGTCCCCTTCCTCGACGCGCATCTGCGTCAGCAGGAGAACCAGTTCGCCCCTGCGCTCGATTCGCGCACCAACCATCAGAGTGGGGCTCAGGCGCGGATACAGCGCGTCGGGGCGCAGCAGCGCGTCGGTTGCCTTGAACGGCGCCAAGGGGCCGGTTCCGAGTGGAGCGTTGGTGAGGTTGCCGGTCAGCCAGGCGAGGGAGCCGAAGGCGATGTCGGCGCCGAGGACGGCGAGCAGTTGTAGAGGAGCGCTTCCGAGCCGGTGGTGGTCGAGGGCGCGCTGGTACGCGGTGCGGGCATGGCGGGTCCGAAGAGCGGACAAGGCGAGGCGGGGGCGGGGCGCTCTTCGGCTGGTCATTGAGACACTCCTGTTGGGGCAGGGCAAGGCGGTTTGGGGATCAGGCCGAAGCCATCTGGTGCGTGGCGACCTGTGCGGTGGGTCGATGGTGATGGGTGATTCGGATGCTGCGTCGGCGGAGGGCACGGTCCGCTGGACGGCGGCGTGCGGTGGCGCGGGCGGCTCGCTGCCAGCCCGCTTCCGGGAGCTGGTGGGGGCGCGGGCGACGGCCTGCTTGCGCTCCGACCTCCAGCAGTCGGGCCAGGGAGCGCGGGTCGTCGAGGGTGGAGTGGGCGGCAGCACGCCGCTCCGCTAGGGCGGCGGCCTGATCGTGCGCCCCGCAATGCCGCGGCGCCTCCACCAGCTGGGCCACGGGGAGCGGGTCGTCGAGGACCATGTGGGTGGCAGCCCGCTCGGCCAGCGTCATGTCCGGTGCCGCGTTCGCTGCCCCTTGCTGACAGGAGTCTGCGACGCAGGCGTCGAAGAGACCTCCTCGGAGAAGAGGCTTGCTCCCTCTCGCAGCCCATGGATGAATCCCGCGACCGCTGCTCGCTCGCGGGCAGGCATTGCCTCGACCGAAGACAGGATCCATGCGACGTCGGACGACATGGCCTCAGTGTTGGTCCTCGCCGTCGGCTCGGGCGGAACAGGTCGAGCCACGGGTTCCGGGCATGCGAACGTGGCCATCAACTCGAGGGACTTATTCGACTCATCCCCGTCCGAAACCTTTGCCCGCAGTTCGATGATGACCGCTGCGAGGCGCCCGTCGATAGGGTCGCGGAGGCCGATCTCGTGTTTATAGCCAACCTTCCAAGAGTCGCCCAGCAGGCGCTTCAGGATCGTGCAGATCGCCTCGGCGAGGGCGAATAGTTCCAGTGAGGGCTCGTAAAAGTCCTCGTTCGGGGTCCAGGCCCCACGGGCGACGCTACCGGCTTGGTGATGGTCCAACTCTGCCTGAGGACTCGCCTCGAACTCACGCCACCATATGGGGACCGGCAGGTCTTCGGCCCAGATGTCGACCCCGATCATCCCCTGCATCGCCCACCAGAGCTGAAGCAGAGCATCCTCGTCGAGCTCCAAGGCGGCGGCGTAGCCACGGACCATAGCCTCGGTTTTGGGCGGACGGTTGCCGCTCTCGGCCATCGAGACAGCGGCCACGGAGAGTTTGGGATCGAAGTAGCTAGCGACATCGGCTTGGGTCTTCGACCAGTGCTTGCGCGCCGCCTGCAACACGCGACCGAAGGCTACCGCTGAACTGGATCCTGCTTTCACTTCACCGACTCCTCGTGGACCGTGTAGTCTTCATTTCACAACACTAGGAACTCGTGAAATCTACCATGATGCGTCTTCTCGCTCCGCGAGTCAGACGCAGTCACGCCCGCAGGAGAGGAAGTTGCACATGAGCCGCCAGTTCACGATCGACCCCGCCACAGGCGCCCGAGTCATCGCCGACAAGGCCGAGCAGATAGCCCAAGAGCTCCGACGGACAGTGGCTGCGGTCGAGAGGATCGTCGATGACCTCAGGGGCTTCTACGAGGTCGTGTCTCCACTCGTCAAGCGACTCAAGTGAAGCTGGTCCGCCCGGCCCTCCCTCAAGCTCAGGTGTTGGTCACGACGAAGGAGTGAAGTTCCCTCGCTGAGCTGGACGGCCCGACGCTGGGACAGTTGGGTCCCGGGGGCGGCAGTTCCTCCTGCTCGTGCTTCCCGTGCGAGACGCAGACAGAGCGGCGGCAGGGCCTTTGATCGACGACCGCGTCAGGGCGTAAGGCATCCGAGAAATGATTGCGCGTGCATACACGCGGGGAGTGATCTTGCCGCCCGCGGGAACCTCAACATCAATTAGCCCTGTTACGCCAGGGATCTCGTGAACGTCCCACCAGCAGGACCCCAGTTCGCCTGGGGTCCTTTGCTTTTCCCCGAGAGCGTCCCAGGGCCCGGCCGGGCGCGAGGGGGAGCCCTTACTGTGATCGACATGACCTCTCAGCGGCTCGGTGGCCCCTCGCGCACCCGGATGGCCGCCGCCGCGGCGGCGGTCCTGACGGTCGTGGCGGGACTCGGCGTCAGGGCCATGGCGCAGGGCAGTGTCGCGAAGTACGCGGGGGACGCGCTGTACACCGTCCTGATCCTTGCGCTCGTCGTGCTCGTGGCGCCTCGGGCGCGACCCCTCGCGGCCGCCGGGGCGGCGCTGGTGTTCAGTTGGGCGGTCGAGTTCCTGCAACTCACCCCGTTGCCGGCCGAGTTGTCCGGGCGGAGCGTCGTCGCCCGGCTCGTCCTCGGATCCACCTTCAACCCGCCCGACCTTCTCTGGTACGCCGTTGGCGCCGCCCTGGGAGGGCTTGCCCACGCCTCGTTCGCACGCCGCTCAGGCCTGCTGTCGACTCCGGTCTCCGCTCGCATGTAAGCGGGGAAGGCCGGTACCTCGGTATCCGGCCTCGAGACCGGTGAACTCGCCGAGGCAGCCCGTGCTGTCAGGGGAAGTCCGGGCACTCGTTGGCAAAGCGCTGCGATACGGGCTGTCATGCGCCGTGGTCCTCACGATCGTTGATCGCCCGGGCCCAGGCCCGGAGCCGGGGTCGGCACGCGCAGCGGCTTCGCGAGCCCGGGCACCTTCGTGAAGCGTCGGATGCGACGGGCGGAGGCGGCCGCGCCGCCCCGCGAACGGCAGTGTTCAGTCCGCGGCACCGCTGCGGCGGGCGTAGGCGCGGGCGGCACGTACACGGTCTCCGCAGCGGGTGGAGCACCAGTGGCGCCGGCCGTGGGTGCGCAGGAGGAACCGGTCGCAGGGGGCGGAACCGCAGGCCGCGAGGAGGCCTGCGTCCGGTCCGGTGAGCAGGTCCGCGGCGTCGGCGGCCAGCGTCGCGAGCGCGTGGTTGACGGCCTGGTCGGTGGGGTGGGCCTGGACGCGGCGCAGCCCCTGGGCGTCGTCCCAGGTGAGCAGAGGTGCGGTCGGTACGGCGGTCAGGGCCTCGTTCACCGCGCGCAGGGATTCCTCCGGCGGGGTGGCGCCGTCGACCCGCGCGGCGAACAGGGCGCGTACATGTCCGCGCAGGGTGCGCATCCGCTGGGCGCACACCTCGTACAGCCGCACGTCGGGAGTGGTCAGGTCATGGGCGGCGAGCCAGCGCATGGCCGACTTGGGTGCGCCGAGCAGGTCGTAGCTCTGGCCGGCCGGGAGGGTCGCGGTGGTGTCGGCGAAGTCCAGGGAGCGGTACCGGTCGGCGCCGGGGGCCGGGGGCAGGGCGGTCTTCACGATGTCGGTGGCCAGGGTCTCGTCCATATCTCTCATGGTAGCGATTGCCTTTTTCCGTGATGCTTGCTTACTCTGGGCATCACGGAAAAAGTGCAAGCTATCCGTGAGAAACGAGGAGACGGCATGTCCCAGCACGACGCCCAGCAGTTCCCGGTCCGCGTCTTCGGCGGCCCGACCGCCCTGTTCGAGTACGGCGGCCTGCGCTTCCTGACCGACCCGACCTTCGACGGCCCCGGCGACTACCCCTCGGCCGGTGCGACCCTGACCAAGACCGCGCCCTCCACGGCCACGCCCGCCGAGCTCGGCCCCGTCGACGTGGTCCTGCTCTCGCACGACGAGCACGCCGACAACCTCGACACCTCCGGCCGCGCCCTGCTCGCCGACGTCCCGCTCACGCTGACCACCCCCGGCGGCGGGAAGCGTCTGGGGGAGAAGGCCAAGGGCCTGGCCGACTGGGAGTCGATCGAACTGGAGCGTCCGGGCGGCGGCACGATCACCGTCACCGGTGTCCCCGCCGTCCACGGTCCCGGCCCGCGCGAGGAGGTCGAGCCGTTCACCGGTGAGGTCGTCGGCTTCGTCCTGACGGGGGAGGGCCTGCCGACCGTCTATGTCAGCGGGGACAACGCCTCGCTCGACGCGGTGAGGGAGATCGCCGAGCGCTTCGGCCCGGTGGACACCGCCATCCTGTTCGCGGGAGCGCCCCGCTTCCCCATGCTCTTCGACGGCGGGCTGCTCGTCCTGGACAGCGCCCAGGCCGCCGAGGCCGCGCGCATGCTGGGTGCCCGTCGCATCGTCCCCGTCCACCACGACAGCTGGGCCCACTTCACCGAGGGCCGTGACGAGTTGGAGGCCGCCTTCGCCGCCGCCGGCCTGGCCGACCGCCTGGACCAGGGCTGGGTCCGGCGCGCCTGAGCGGAAACCTCCCGTTCAGGAACCACGTCCACACCGGCCGGGGCCCGCCA
>NZ_JBSGZJ010000208.1:0-11872 GCF_053610925.1 Streptomyces sp. NPDC054847
CGCCGCGGGCGCGCCGGGCCGGGTGCCTTCGGCCGTCAGTTGACCTTGATCTCTTCGTAGACGGGGACGCTGAACGGGTTGAGCGCGACGTTCGAGATGCGCTCCGAGTAGCCGGCGCTGCCGTTCTGGTACCAGAGCGGGATGGCGGCCATCTCGTCCCGTACGACCTTCTGCGCGTCCTTGAACGTCGCGACGGCCGCGGCCGGGTCGCTCTCCGCGTTGGCCTTGTCGACGAGGTCGTCGAACTTCTTGTTGCTCCACTTGCCGTCGTTCGAGGAGGCGTTGGTGTAGTAGAGCGGCTGGAGGAAGTTCTGGATCAACGGGTAGTCCATCTGCCAGCCGGCCCGGAAGGGGCCCGACATCTTGGACTGGGTGATCTGGTTGCGGAAGTCGGCGAAGGTGCCGACCGGGTTGCCGACGCAGGCCCTGTCGTTGCCCAGAGCGTTGTTGATGGAGTTGCAGACGGCGTCGATCCAGTCCTTGTGCGACCCGGTGTCCGCGTTGTACGTGAGGGTGATCCGGCCGCCCGGGAGGCCGCCGCCCTCGGCGATCAGCCGCTTCGCCTCCGCGGGGTCGTACTCGCAGGCCTTGCCGCACAGCGTCGGGTCGAAGCCGCCCTCCTCGCCGAGCACCGGGGAGGTCCAGTCCTTCGCGGGGGTGCGGGTCTGCTGGAAGATGGTGTCGGTGATCTGCTCGCGGTTGATCGCCATCGACAGACCGGTGCGGACCTTCGCCCCGTCCGGCGTGTTCCACGCCTTGTCGTAGTAGGGGAAGGCGAGGGTCTGGATGATGCCGGCGGGGGTGTTGATGTACCGGTCGCCGAGGTCCGCCTTCACGTTCTTCAGCTGGGAGGCGGGCACGTCGTCGACCAGGTCGAGGTTGCCGGCGATCAGGTCGGTGTAGGCGGTGTTGTTGTCGGTGTAGACCTTGAGGTCGATGCCGCCGTTCTGTGCCTTGTCGGGCCCGTTGTACTCGTCCCAGCGGCGCAGGGACATCTGGGAGCCTCTGGCGTAGGAGTCGACGAGGTAGGGGCCGTTGCCGACGGGCT
Source organism: Streptomyces sp. NPDC054847 (assembly GCF_053610925.1). Taxonomy (NCBI): domain Bacteria; kingdom Bacillati; phylum Actinomycetota; class Actinomycetes; order Kitasatosporales; family Streptomycetaceae; genus Streptomyces; species Streptomyces sp. NPDC054847. The sequence continues at coordinate 1,049 of NZ_JBSGZJ010000208.1, forward strand.
TGGCGAGCCAGGCGTCGTGGTCGTCGAAGAACGCCCTGGGCAGCGGGGCGAAGGCCGCGTAGCCGAGGGTGTCGGGCCAGGTGGAGAACTTCTGCGACAGCTTGACGGTGAAGGTGCGGTCGCCGGTGACCTTGAGCCCGGACATCGTCTGCGCGCTCGGCCGGCCCTTCTCGGGGTGGACCTGCTCGTACCCGTCGATGTAGCCGAAGAAGTAGGCGTTGCGCTGATTGTTCCTCAGATGGGCGCCGTAGTTCCAGGCGTCCACGAAGGACCTGGCTGTGACGTCCTCGCCGTTGCTGAACTTCCAGCCCGGTTTGACGGTGATGGTGAAGTTGGTGGAGTCCTTGGTCTCGATGCGCTCGGCGAGCATGTCCTGGGCCTCGCCCGTCTTGGGGTCGTACCGCTTGAGCCCGCGGAAGATCATGTCGAGGACCTTGCCGCCCTGCACCTCGTTGGTGTTGGCGGGCTCCAGGGGGTTCTGCGGGTCGCCCCAGGAGGAACTCACGATCCCGTCGGCACCACTGCCGCCGCTGTCGCTTCCGCCGCCGCAGGCCGCCGTCGTGAGGGCGACGGCGATCGCGCATGCGGCCCACTTCGCGTGCGTGGCTCCGCGCATGGAGTGCCTCCTAGATCCCAAGTCAGACTTGGGCCCAATATCACCCCATAAAGGATCTAACGCATTTTCAGCACACCCGCGCGGAGGCCGGAGACACCGTCAGGACCAGCTCCCAGGTGTCGATCGCATAGAACAAAGACATCCCGTGCGCCTCGTAGAGGGAAAGTGCGCGGCTCTCGTTCTGTGTGTCCACGGCCAGGCCGATGGTGTCCCGGCCGCGGGCGGCGTACGTGCCGAAGGCATGGCGCAGCAGATGGCTGCCGAGGCCACGGCCGCGCGCCTGCCTCCGTACGCCGAGGTTCCCGATCCACCCCATGGCGTCCTTGTCGTTCCTCGTCAGCAGGACGGCCACGTCGCCTTCGCCCTCGATGCTCGCGATCCACATGAGGGACCGGTCCCGTGGCCCGGTGTCGGCCAGCCACTGCTCGTAGGTCCGCGGGTGGTGGTCGAAGTGCCCCGCGAAGGTCTCCTCCACCAGGGCGTGGGCGATCCGGTGGTCGGCGTCGGCGGCGCAGTCGCGCAGCCTCACACCGGCGGGCGGCTCCGGAATCCGGTCCGCCTCGCTCAGCGGCCGGGTCATGACCTGGTGGCGGCGCACGGTGCGCCAGCCGCGGGCGTCGAGGAGCCCGGTGTCCAGCGTGGTCCGGACGGTGAGGTTCAGATGGAGCACGGCCCGCGCCGCGCCGGCCGCGGCCGCCTTGGCGGCCGCGCGCTCCTCGATGCGCTCCAGCACGAGCACGGCGGCGTCCGGCCGGCCGGGGAGCACATAGTGGTCGACGCCGATGTCACCGTCGCCTGAATCGCTCCAGAGGATCCCGTACGCCACCAGGTCACCGTCCTCGTGCACCAGCCAGGAGTCCTGGGCGAGGTCCACCTCGGGGTGGGCGAGGTCGGTCTCGACCGTGTGCAGTTCGGTGTCCGCCCGACCGATCTCCTCGATGTCGAGGGCGTTCAGCAGGGCGCATATGAAGGGTGCGTCCGCGAGGGTCGCGGGCCGGACGGTGAGTGGCATGCCGCCACTGTTCGCGCCCCGGCCCCGCCCTCGCAACGGATTTTCGCCGCCTCGGCGGCCCGGTCGGCGGGGGGGCTCAGCCGGCGGGGCTCTGTCGGACCGCGAGGCCGACGACGGTCTCGTCGTCCTCGAACTCCCCGGTCGGGATGAAGCCGAGGGCGCTGTAGAGCTTCGCCGCGCCGGTGTTGCGGGGGTGGTAGGACAGCCGTATCTCCCGGCAGTCAGGACGCTCGGACAGCATCCTGATCAGCGCGGTCATCGCCTGCCGGCCCACGCCCCTGCCCTGCTCGTCCGCGTCGACGATCAGGCCCCCGACCCAGTGGGTCCCGTCCTCGTCGTCGTACGCCCACATGACATGGCCGACCACCGTGTCGTCGGCGAGGACACCGAGCGAGGTCCAGACGCCGCCGCGCATCGACAGCAGGAGGTACCGGGCGGCGAGGGCCGCCACGAAGGTCCGCTGCTCGTCACGCGGCGCGATGTCCGCGACGGCCCGCCAGTTGGCGTCGTCGACCGGGCACAGTGTGATGCGGCGGCCGGTCCGGTCGGTCAAGTGGTCCATCCGGACACCTTCCGGTGCCGGTCCCCGCGGGCGCAAAGTCTTTTCCGCCGCCTTCCTCCGGGCACGGCGAAGGCGCCCGCTCCCCGGAGGGAACGGGCGCCTCGCGCCGAACAGAGGGGACTACGCCGCGTGGACGACGTCCTTCTCCTCGGCGAAGTGGCACGCCGACTCGTGCGCGGCCGGGGTGTCCTGGCCCTTGAAGCGCTCCGGGACCGCGAGCAGCGGCACCTCGGTGGCGCACTTGTCCTCCGCCTTCCAGCAGCGGGTGCGGAAGCGGCAGCCCGAAGGCGGGTTCGCCGGCGACGGGACGTCACCGGTGAGGATGATCCGCTCCCGGCCCTCGCGTGCCTCGGGGTCCGGGACCGGGACCGCCGACAGCAGCGCCTGGGTGTAGGGGTGCGTCGGGTGGTCGTAGATCTGCACGTCCGTGCCGATCTCCGCCATCTTGCCGAGGTACATCACGCCGACCCGGTCCGAGATGTGCCGGACGATCGACAGGTCGTGGGCGATGAAGAGGTAGGAGAGGTTGAACTCGTCCTGGAGCTTCTCCATCAGGTTGACGACCTGCGCCTGGACGGACACGTCCAGCGCGGAGACCGGCTCGTCGCAGATGATGATCTCCGGGTTGAGCGCGAGGCCGCGGGCGATGCCGATGCGCTGGCGCTGACCGCCGGAGAACTGGTGCGGGTAGCGGTGGATGTACTCCGGGTTGAGACCGACGACGTCCAGCAGCTCCTGCACCTTGCGGCGCCGGTCACCCTTCGGTGCCACCTCGGGGTGGATGTCGAAGGGCTCGCCGATGATGTCGCCGACCGTCATACGCGGGTTGAGCGAGGTGTACGGGTCCTGGAACACCATCTGGATGTTGCGGCGCACGGCCTTGAGCGCACGCCCTGACAGCTTGGTGATGTCCTGGCCCTTGTAGAAGACCTCGCCGGCGGTCGCCTTCTCGAGCGTCATCAGCAGCTTGGCGACGGTGGACTTGCCACAGCCGGACTCGCCGACGATACCGAGCGTCTCGCCCTGGTAGAGGTCGAAGGAGATCCCGTCCACGGCCTTGACCGCGCCGACGTGACGCTTGAACAGGATGCCCTGGGTCAGCGGGAAGTGCTTGACCAGGTTGCGCACCTGAAGGATCGGCTCACCGCGCTCGACGGTCGCGTCGAGCGCCGCGACGGCAGCCTCCTCGGAGGTGACCTCGACGGTCTCCACCTCGGTCACGTTCGGGGTCGCGTCCACGGCCTCGTTCGTCTTCTTGAGCTCAGCCATGGATCGTCTCCTTCCAGAAGTGGCACGCGCTGCCGCGGCCGGGCAGATCGGTGCCGTCCTGCTCGGTCACCGGAGCCAGCGCCGGGATCTCCGTACGGCAGATGTCGTCCGCCTTGGGGCAGCGCGGGTTGAAGGCGCAACCGCTGGGGATCTTCAGCAGGTTGGGCGGCAGGCCCTTGATCGCGTACAGCTCCTGGCCCTTCTGGTCCAGGCGCGGGATCGAGTCGAGCAGACCCCGGGTGTACGGGTGCGCCGGCCGCTTGTACAGCTCGTGCACGGGGGCGGTCTCGACGATCCGGCCCGCGTACATCACGGCGATCTTGTCCGCGACGTCGGCGACGACGCCGAGGTCGTGGGTGATCAGGATCAGGCCCATGTTGTACTCGCGCTGGAGCTCCGCGAGCAGGTCCATGACCTGCGCCTGGACGGTCACGTCGAGCGCGGTGGTCGGCTCGTCGGCGATGATCAGGTCCGGCTCGAGAGCCAGGGCCATGGCGATCATGATGCGCTGGCGCATACCGCCGGAGAACTGGTGCGGGTAGTCGCCGACCCGGGCCTTGGCGGCCGGGATCTTCACCTTGTCCATCAGCTCGATGGACTTGGCCTTGGCGTCCTTCTTGGACAGGCCCTGGTGGACCCGGAACATCTCGCCGAGCTGGTAGCCCACGGAGAGGACCGGGTTGAGGGAGGACAGCGCGTCCTGGAAGATCATCGCGATCTTCCGGCCGCGGATCTTCCGCCGCTCCTCGTTGCTCATGGTGAGCATGTCCTGGCCGCGGAAGAGGATCTGGCCCTGCGGGATCTTGCCGGGCGGCATGTCGAGGATGCCCATGATGGCCTGGGCGGTGACCGACTTGCCGGAGCCCGACTCGCCGAGGACGGCCAGCGTCTCACCGGAGTCGACGCTGTAGTTGACGCCGTTGACTGCCTTGGCGACACCGTCACGGGTGTGGAACTCGACATGCAGGTCGCGCACTTCGAGCAGCGGACCGGAGGCCTCGCCGCCCGCGCGGGGCGCCGGGACGCCTGCTGTTTCTTCGATGATGGTCACGTCGTACGCCCTCCTCAGCGCAGCTTGGGGTCGAGGGCGTTGCGAACCGCATCGCCGAACATCAGGAACGAGAGCACCGTGATCGAGACCATCACCGACGGGATGATCAGCACGTGGGGTGCGTTGCGCAGCTGCTCACGTCCACTGGACACGTCGACGCCCCACGAGACCGTCGGCTCGGCGAGACCGACACCGAGGAAGGACAGCGTCGCCTCCGCGGCGATGTAGCCGCCGAGGGCGATGGTCGCGACGACGATGATCGGCGCGAGCGCGTTGGGCAGGACGTGCCGGGTCAGGATGCGGGTGGTCGAGGCGCCGAGCGCCTTGGCCGCCACCACGTAGTCCGCCTGCTTGATGGTGATGACCGCACCGCGGGCGACACGGGCGATCTGGGTCCAGCCCAGGAACACCAGGGCAAGGATGACGACCCAGATGGCGCGCTTCTCGAAGCTGGTGAGGACGACGAGGGCGCCCAGCAGGAACGGGATGCCCATGAAGATGTCGGTGAGGCGGGACAGCAGGGTGTCGATCCAGCCGCCGAAGTAACCGGCGATCATGCCGACCAGGGTGCCGAGGAGCGTCACCAGGGCGGTGACGCCGACGCCGACGATGATCGAGGCGCGGGCGCCGTAGATGACACGGGCGTAGATCGAGCGGCCCTGGCCGTCGTAACCGAACCAGTCCGGCTGGAAGAAGTGGGTCCAGTTCGGCTGGCCGAGGTAGTGGTTCGCCAGGTCGGCGTCGCGCGGCGAGGCGCTGGTGAACAGGCTCGGGAACGCGGAGATGACGACGAGGAGGACGATCAGACCCGCCGAGATCAGGAACAGCGGGTTGCGGCGCAGGTCGTGCCAGGCGTCGGACCACAGGCTGCGCGCCTTGTCCGGCTTGGGCGCCTTGGCGACCAGTGCGGTGTCGGGAGCGGCAGCGGTGCTGGTGACCTTCTCGGCCCCGGTGGACGCCGCGGTGGCTGCGGTCTTCTCAGGCATACCGGATCCTCGGGTCCAGGACCGCGTAAAGCAGGTCGACGAGCAGGCTGGCGAGCAGGTAGACGAGGACGATCAGGGAGGCGATGCCGACGACGGTCGCGCCCTCGCGGCGGAAGAGTGCCTCGTAGATCGCGTCACCGACGCCCTGGACGTTGAAGATGCCCTCGGTGACGATGGCGCCGGTCATCAGGTTGCCGATGTCGGTGCCGAGGAAGGTGACCACCGGGACGAGCGAGTTGCGCATCAGGTGGACACCGATGATCCGGCGGCGCGGCAGGCCCTTGGCGACCGCCGTGCGCATGTAGTCGGCGCGCAGGTTCTCCGCCATGGAGGTACGGGTCAGTCGTGCCACGTAGGCGAGCGACAGCGAACCGAGGACGATCGCCGGCAGGAGGAGGTCTCCGAAGCTCTCGGAGTCCTGCACGGTCGGGGTGGTCACCCCCCACTTGAAGGCGAACAGGTACTGCATCAGGTAGCCCAGCACGAAGGAGGGCATCGAGATCAGCACGAGGGTGAGGGCGAGGAGCCCTCGGTCCCGCACGGACTCGGGACGCAGACCCGCGATGATGCCGAGGCCGATGCCGACGATCACCGTGAAGGTGAACGCGAAGAGCGTGAGCCGGATGGTGACCGGGAACGCCTGCGCGATGATGTCGGCGATGGGACGCTGGCTCGCGATCTCCGTGCCGAAGTTCCCCTGAACCAGCTCGAAGAGGTACTTCAGGTACTGCTGCCACAGCGGCAGGTCGAGACCGCGGTCATGGCGAATGGCCTCGACCACGGCGGGGTCGAAAGCCTGGTCCCCCATGAGCGCTCTGACGGGGTCGCCGGGCAGCGCGAACATCATGGCGAAGATCAAAAAGGTTGACCCGATGAACACCGGGATCATCTGGAGCAGTCGTCGTGCGACGTAGCGCCCCATGGGTGCCTCCGTGAGGGGTTAACTGGGTCCGGGGGCCGTCCGCACGGGACGGCCCCCGGACCACCGCCGCCGCCGGATGTCCGACGGCGGCGGGTGACGGCCGAGTGGGGATGAGGCCCGCAGGCGCTTACTTGACGGTGACTCCGGTGAGCTCGAGGTCACCGTGGAAGTCGACCGCGACGTTGTCGACGCCCTTACCGTGGCCACCGTTGATGCGGTAGTACCACAGCGGGATGGCCGGCATCTTCTCGAGAAGCTTCTTCTCGACCGCCTGGTAGCCCTTCACGGCGTCTTCCAGGGAGCTGGCCTTGTCCGCGTCCTCCATCATCTTGTCGATCTCCTTGTCGGAGAAACGACCGTTGTTGGACTCGGCGTTGGTGTGGTACAGCTCCTTGATGAAGTTCACGTTGACGGGGTAGTCGGCCACCCAGCCACCGCGGTACATCGACTTCACCTGGTCGTTGTCACGGGCCTCGAGGTCCGTGGGGAAGTCCGGCTTGGCGTCGCCGACACAGTCGACACCGGTCGCCTTGCGGATGGACTCGCAGACCGCGGTCACCCACTCCTTGTGGCCACCGTCGCTGTTGTACTGGATGAACAGCTTGTTCTCCGGGACGCCGCCGCCCTCGGTGATGAGCTGCTTGGCCTTCGCCGGGTTGAACGTGAAGACGTCCGTGCCCAGGTCCTGGTTGCCCTTGACCTGCGGCGGCGTGAAGCTCGTCGCGGGGGTACGGGTGTTGTTCAGGACGGTCTTGGTGATCGTCTCACGGTCGATCGCCATGGACAGACCCTGGAGGACCTTGGGGTCGATGTCCTTGAACGTCTTGCTGTAGAACGCCGGGACCAGCGACTGGATGGCCGCGTACGGCTGCTCGATGGCGCCGTCACCCAGGTCCTGCTTGTACTTCGGCAGGTCCGTCGGGCCGACCTGGCGGATGATGTCCAGGTTGCCGGAGACGACGTCCTGGTACGCGGCCTCGAGGGTCGCGTAGTTCTTGAACTGGATGCCCTTGTTCTGCGCCTTGTTGGGGCCCTGGTAGTCAGGGTTGGCCGCAACCTGGATCAGCTTCTTGTGGGTCCACTTCTCGAACTTGTACGGACCGTTGCCGACCGGCTTCTGGCCGAACGCCTTCGGGTCGTCGAAGAAGACCTTCGGCAGCGGCGCGAACGTCGCGTAGCCGAGCTTGTAGTTGAAGTACGGGACCTTGTCCTTCAGCTCGATCGTGAAGGTGGTGTCGTCCACGACCTTCAGACCGGACATCTTGTCGGCCTTCGGGTCACCCTTCTCGGGGTGCACGTCGTCGTAGCCGGCGATGTCCGCGAACCAGAAGCTGTTCTGCTGGTTGTTCTTGATGTTCGCGTACCAGTTCCACGCGTCGACGTACGACTGCGCGGTGACGGCCTCGCCGTTGTGGAACTTCCAGCCGGACTTCAGCTTGACGGTCCAGGTCTTGGAGTCCGTCGTCTCCACCGACTCGGCGTTGGTGTAGACGATCTCGCCCTTGGCGTCGAAGTCCAGCAGCTGCGTGAAGAGCGACTGGATCACGTACGAGCCGTTGGTCTCGTTCGTGTCGGCCGGGATCAGCGGCTTCTGCGGCTCGCCGACGTCGATCGAGACGTAACCGGCAGGCTTGCCGGCCGGGTTCTTCTTGCCCTCTTCACCGCTGCCGCCACCACAGGCAGTGGCCGCCAGGGCGACAACGATCGCTCCCGCGACCCACTTGGCGCTCTTGGCACCACGCATGGGTTCCTCCTCATGAGTCCACTTGTCACTACAAGAGGGGCACCGTTCTACGCGCGCTGACACCCCTGACAGCGCTCGTCAAGTACCCCGAGTGTGCTCGTGAGTCGGCGCTCCCCACAGCGCATGACCCATTGACCCGAGCTCAATGGAGCCAACTATTAAGTAGGACAGGCTTGTAAACCACACCTAAAGGGTCTCGTTTTGACAACATCAGAGAGGGACTCCAGCCCGAAATCCGGACAAAGCGATCCCAGACAGACACCCGCGAAACGGACCGTTAACACATGTTCCGGAGTGCGACGGCCGATATCCGGACACTCGGAGCATGAAAAGGAGTTGACGAACGGCCCGGCCCTCCACAGTCTCTGCGGAGGGCCGGGCCGTGCGTTCAGCGGTTTTCCAGAGCTTTACCGTCAGCCGTGCTTGGCACGCGAAGCCGCGCGGCCGCGCTCCTTCTGGTCCAGGACGACCTTGCGGATGCGCACCGCCTCCGGGGTCACCTCGACGCACTCGTCGTCACGGCAGAACTCCAGCGACTGCTCCAGCGAGAGCTTGCGCGGCGGGACGATCGCCTCGAACGAATCGGCCGAGGAGGAGCGCATGTTGGTGAGCTTCTTCTCCTTGGTGATGTTCACGTCCATGTCGTCGGAGCGGGAGTTCTCGCCGACGATCATGCCCTCGTACACCTCGGTGCCGGGCTCGGTGAACAGCACGCCGCGCTCCTGAAGGTTCGTCATCGCGAACGCGGTGACGGCGCCGGAGCGGTCCGCGACGAGCGAGCCGTTGTTCCGGGTCTGCAGGGGACCGAACCAGGGCTCGTGGCCCTCGTGGATGGAGTGCGCGATACCGGTGCCGCGGGTGTTCGTCAGGAACTCCGTACGGAAGCCGATCAGGCCGCGGGACGGGACCACGAACTCCATGCGGACCCAGCCGGAGCCGTGGTTCGACATGTTGTCCATGCGGCCCTTGCGGACGCCCATGAGCTGGGTGACGGCGCCCATGTGCTCCTCGGGCACGTCGATCGTCATGCGCTCGACCGGCTCGTGGACCTTGCCGTCGACCAGCTTGGTGACGACCTGCGGCTTGCCGATCGTCAGCTCGAAGCCCTCACGGCGCATCTGCTCGACCAGGATCGCCAGCGCCAGCTCACCGCGGCCCTGCACCTCCCAGGCGTCGGGACGCTCGGTGTCCAGCACGCGCAGCGAGACGTTACCGATCAGCTCGCGGTCCAGCCGGTCCTTGACCTGACGGGCGGTCACCTTACGGTCCTTGACCGCGGACTTCGCGTCGGCGCCCTTTCCGGTGCCGCCCCGGCCGACCAGCGGCGAGGTGTTGGTGCCCACCGTCATCGAGATCGCCGGCTCGTCGACCGTGATCAGCGGCAGCGCGATCGGGTTCTCCGGGTCGGCCAGCGTCTCGCCGATCATGATGTCCGGGATACCGGCGACGGCGCAGATGTCACCGGGGCCGGCCACCTCGGCCGGCTTGCGGGTGAGCGCCTCGGTCATCATCAGCTCGCTGATGCGGACGTTGGAGATCGTGCCGTCGCGCTTGATCCAGGCCACGGTCTGGCCCTTGCGCAGCTCGCCCTGCTCGACGCGGAGCAGCGCGATACGGCCGAGGAAGTTGTCGGCGTCCAGGTTCGTGACGTGAGCCTGCAGCGGCGCGGACTCGTCGTACTCCGGGGCCGGGACGGTCTCGAGCAGCGTGCTGAAGAACGGCTCCAGGCTGGTGCTGTCGGCCGGGACGGTGCCGTCCTCCGGCTTGGTCAGCGAGGCGACGCCGTCACGGGCGCAGGCGTAGACGATCGGGAACTCGATCTGCTCCTCGGTCGCGTCCAGGTCCAGGAACAGGTCGTACGTCTCGTCGACGACCTCGGCGATCCGGGAGTCCGGACGGTCCGTCTTGTTGATGCAGAGAATGACCGGCATCTTCGCGGCGAGCGCCTTGCGCAGCACGAAGCGGGTCTGCGGCAGCGGACCCTCGGAGGCGTCGACGAGGAGGACGACCGCGTCCACCATCGACAGACCGCGCTCCACCTCGCCGCCGAAGTCGGCGTGGCCGGGGGTGTCGATGATGTTGATGGTGACCGGGGCCCCGCCGTCCTTGGGGTGGTACTTCACGGCGGTGTTCTTGGCCAGGATCGTGATGCCCTTCTCACGCTCCAGGTCGTTCGAGTCCATCATGCGGTCGTCGAGCTGCTCCGCGGCGTGCGCGGCGAAGGCACCGGCCTGCTTCAGCATGGCGTCGACCAAGGTGGTCTTGCCGTGGTCGACGTGGGCGACGATGGCAACGTTACGGATGTCGTGGCGCGTGGGCATGCTGGCTGGCGCTTCTCTCGATCGTGGGATCGGGCGTTGGATGTGATCCTCGTCCGCCCGCCGGGCGGACACGCCACGGCTTGTCCCATGGTACGGGGCCGCCGGGACCCGGGCCTCCCGGAACGATCGGGTCCGGGACGAACGAGGCGGGGATCACGCCGCGGCAGGGGCTCCGGGCGGTGCCGGGAGGCCCGGCGGAGGCGGCGCACACGGGCAGGTGGGGAGGCTGCCGGTACGAAGGTGGTGCGGGGGAATGCGTGGGGCGAGCCTGGGTCGAAGAATCGGCACGAGCTTGCCCGCCGGCGCTGCCGGCGGGCAAGGTAATTGAGCCAGTTCTGAGG
>NZ_JBSGZJ010000209.1:0-11863 GCF_053610925.1 Streptomyces sp. NPDC054847
CCCTCGCCCTGCCGGGCGAGGGGCCACCTGAGCCGTGAGGAGCCGGTGGCTCAGCTCGGGTCGAGCTCGATGACCGCCGTGCGTTCCGCCGGGGTCTTGCCGCGCAGCGCCGGGCCCATCGCCTGGGCCACGTCGTCCGCCGAGACCTCGTGCTTCTTGCCGTCGCCCTTGGTGATCATGATGCCGTCGAAGACACCCTCGAGCAGCTGCTCGATCGCCTTCTTGTCGTAGACCTCGACCAGCCTGCCGTCGATCGGCTTCATGGAGAGGATCTTCGGCAGCGACTTCGCGGGGCCGAACTGGATCGACTTGCCGCCCGCCTTGATCGTGATCAGGCCGGACATCGCGGGCTCCGCGAACTCCTTCATCGCCCGGTCCAGCTCGGCCTGGGTGATGGTCGGCTGCCGGGTGGCGACCGGGAGTTCGACCAGGTCCGGCTTGCCTGTCTGCACCTGGGCGCGGTAGGCGTCCTTGACCGAGATCATGGAGCGGCCGACGTCCAGCGTCTCCCCGGGCTTCCCGGGCACGGCGACGGCCTTGTTGGGCTCGAAGCGGATCGTGCCGTCGCTGGAGGTCCCCGCGCTGCCCGCGAGGTCGGCGAGGGCGACGCTCAGCTTCTCCTCGTCGACGACGATCACCGGCTCCGCGACCCGCTCGCCGCCGAAGAGCGAGCCGATGACGGAGACCGGGTTGTAGTCGCTGCCCGCGGCGGCGCGAACGGTGGCCTGGCTGTCCAGGGACAGGCCGGCCTTGTCCGGGTGGAGTTCTGCCTTCTTGCCGCCCACGGAGAGCTGCAGCGGCGCCTTGGCCCGCTCGCCCAGCGTGGCGTCGAGCTTGTTGACGGCCTCGTCCCTGGTGCCTCCGCCGATGTCGACGCCGAGGACCGTGGTGCTCTTGGGCACGTCGGAGTGGTTCAGCAGCAGCCCGGCGCCGTAGGCGATGCCCAGCAGGCCGACCACGCCGGCCCCGACGAGCACCAGCTTGGAGCGGCCCTTCTTGGCCGGCGCGGGCGCGGGCCGGGGAGCGGGCCGGGCAGCCGGATCGGCCGAGGGGCCGGGCACGGCAGGGCCGCCGGAGCCGCCCGGACCGGCCGGGAACTCCGGGACGGAGAAGTCACCGTCACCGGCCTGCGGGCCGGGCCGGGACAGGAGCGGGTTGGGACCCGTCCCCGGGCCCGTCTGCAGTCCGCCCGGCGGCGGGAAGGGCGAGCGGTGCCCGCCGCCCGGGACCACCGGGATGCCGCTGGTGAGCGTGTCACCGGAGACATGGCCGTGACCGCCGTCGCCTTCGGGCGAGGGCCTCTGCGGGGTGAGCACCGCCGTGTCGTCGGACATCCGGGGCGGGTTGACGCCGGGCACCGGTGCGCCGGGGCGCGCGCCGAGCGGCATGCTGCCCGTGGCCGGGCCGGACGTCGGGCCCGTGGGTCCGCCGTCCCGGTCCGGCGCGCCGGGCGGACGGACGCCCGGCGGAGGCGTGTTGCGGCCGGGGGCGAACCCGTTGCCCTGTCCGGGCGCACCGGGGCCACCGGACGTGCCGGAACGAGGGGCCGGGGGTCCGGAGGGGGCGCCGGGGGAATCCGCCTGCTCCGCGAGGGCGGCGAGGCCCGAACGCGGACCGGACCCCGCACCGCCCGGACCGGGACCGCCCGCACCGCCGTTGCCGGCGGGGCCGCTCCCCGGCGCCGACGACGGTCCCGGGCCGCCGCCCGCACCCGGCGTACCTTGCGCGGCCGCGCCCGGCGTCGGCGTACCGGCCGCCGGTGTCGCACCCGCGGCCGGCTTGCGCGGGGCGAACCAGTCGCTGGTGGCGGGCTTCTCCTCGGCCGCCGGTCCCGACGGCCCTGACGTCTCGCGAGCAGTTCCGGGGCGCGGTGTGCTGCCCGTGCGCTCGCTCTCCCGCTCCGCGGTACCCGCGCCGCCCGAACCGCGCGACGCACTCGGCGAACCGGAGGAACCGGTCCCGCCGGACGCACGGGTGCCGGCCGACGTGCCGGTCCCGCCGGAGGCGGGCCGGGCGTCGACGTCGCTCATCGGCGTACGCATCACGACCGGAGGGATCGGCCGGGAACCCGGGATGTTGATCCGGATTCGCGTCGTCAGCGTCGTCTCGGTCCTGGGCTCTTCCGGCTGCTGCTCCGGGGCTTCCGCGGCCTCTTCCGGAGCGTCCTGCGGGTGCAGTGACGGATACTGGCGCGATCCGTACGGCGGTGTCCCGGAGGGGTACGCGGCTCCACCGCGCCCCTGGGGGCCGGAGGACGAACTGTCAGTTTCACGACTCAAAGCAGGTTCTCCCGGTTGGCTTCGCCGCCCGTTTCTTACTGGATAGCTACTGCTGCGGGCGGCTCGGCGGCGCGCACCACCATACTGGCCGCCGCCGACGAACACCCCGGGACTGTGGGAAGCGGCCTTCCGCCGACCGTACGGGCATGGTCAGTTCGACGGCTTCCCACTCCGTGGGTCGACCCACCCTAGGGGGCCGGTCGCACCGGGTGCTTGCTGGGGTCCTGCGTTGTCCTACCCGCCAAGTCGGCCGGAGCCGCCGCCCGGTTGCGGCGCCCGCGACATGGTGGCACACATCACAGCGACCGCCATGCCGCCGAGCATGAAGACGAGCGGGCCGATCCCGGCCCCGAACATGGCGTCCCCTTCGGGCCGACCGGTGCTGAGCACGACGATCGCCGCGAGCCAGCCGACGGCGGCGCAGGCCACGCCGAGCTGGGAGCCGGTCGCCCGCCGCGAGCCGATGAACAGGCCGGCGGAGGCGAGCAGAGCCAGCACCAATCCGCCCGGGAGCCATGCCGCTTGGACGAGTGAGCCGGCCGTGCCGACGACCGCTCCGAGGATCACCAGGGCGAGGTACGCCACGAGGCGGCCGGGCCTCGGGGGCTTCGGGGAACGGGTGAGCCAGGACCCGGGCGCGCTCCCGCCACCGGCGCCACCGCTGCTCCCGCCGGCCCCGCCGCTGTGGGCACGGCTCCCGCCGGCCCGACTGCCACCGCTCATGACGAAACCCCCGCGAAAAGGTCGTGCTCGCGCTCCCCGGGCTCAGCTCCCGGCTCCCCGGCCACCAACTGGTAGTACTCGGTGGAGAAGAGAGGTTGCCCCAGTTCGTTGGAGAGTGCGAAGAATGGTCCGTCCACCACGATCTGGGTGGCGTGCGCCCGCATCGCGGCCGCCTTGCGGTCCGCGTACGCGGTGCCGTCGATCTCGGTCGTGATCTCCGCGTCGTCCACGACACCGGGGACGTCACCGATGGCGGCGACACCGGAGAAGTCCGCCCCGGCGGCACGCAGCCGGGCGAAGCCCTCCTCGGCGACCGAGCGAGGGACGCGGTTCCAGTAGATCTTGGCGATCGAGTGGGGCGCTCCGAGGTCCGGCCGGAAGCCGGGTTCGGCGGCGAGGGCGGCGCCGCGCATGGCCACACGATGGGCCTGGATGTGGTCGGGGTGCCCGTATCCCCCGTCGGGGTCGTACGTCACCAGCACCTGCGGACGCACCGAACGGACGACCTCGACGAGATGCGCGGCGACCTCGTCCACGTCCGCGCTCCAGAACGCCCCTTCTCGGTGGTTCTGCTCGAGCCCCATCATCCCGGAGTCCCGGAAGCGCCCCTGTCCGCCGAGGAAGCGGTGGTCGGTGACGCCGAGCTCCTTCATGGCCGCGGCCAGCTCCCCGGCCCGGTAGGGGCCGAGCCGGTCCTCCCGGTCCGGAGCGAGATGGGCGAGATCGGCCGGAATGACCTCGCCCTCCTCTCCGAGGGTGCAGGTCACCAGCGTGACCTGGGCGCCGGCCGCCGCGTACAGGGCCATGGTGGCGCCGTTGTTGATCGACTCGTCGTCCGGATGCGCGTGCACGAGGAGCAGACGGCGGTCGGGGAAATCCTTCATACAGGACACCCTAGAACGGGCGGTCAGAACTTGATGCCCCCCAGCATCCCCGCGACGTTGGTCGTCAGCTCGGTGATGGTCGGCGCGACCGACGAACTGGCGAGGTAGAACCCGAGCAACACACAGACCGCCGCATGTCCCCCCTTCAGCCCGGCTTTCCGGATCAGCAGGAAGACGACGATCGCCAGCAGCACCACCGCCGAAATCGAGAGTGCCACGGCGGTTCACCTCCACAGATATTCGGCCGGGACGGGCCGGTTGCATGTGCCAGGACATGTGCCAGGAGGTTCATACCCACCTTGCGCTACGGATCATAACTATCCGTGCCTGCGCATCGATCGGTGCACGGCAGCACATGGGGGCGCACACCCCCTAAGGTTCGGTCGCATGACGTCGACGCAACCGCTCTCCTTCCCGCGTCAGTCCGCGCGGACGCAGCGCTTCACGCTGGGCGCCCCCCGCGCCTTCACGGTGTCGCCTGACGGTTCACGCGTGGTATTTCTGCGCTCGGCCTCCGGAACGGACCGTTCAGGACTGCTGTGGGTACTCGATCTCGAGGGCCACGGCCCACCGCAGGAGCGGCCGGCCGCCGATCCGCGGGACTTGCTGGGCGGCTCGGCGGAGGAGCTCTCCGCCGAGGAGCGGGCACGGCGCGAACGCAGCAGGGAAGGATCGGCCGGGATCGTCGCCTACGCCGTGGACCGGGCCGTCGAGTTGGCGGCGTTCACCCTGTCGGGGCGGCTGTTCACCGCGGAGCTGCGGGCCGGGACCGCGCGTGAACTCCCCACGCCGGGGCCGGTGCTCGACCCGCGGCCGTCGCCGGACGGCCGGCTCGTGGCGTACGTGGCCGGCGGCGCGCTGCGCGTGACGGGCGCGGAGGGCGACGGCGACCGTGCCCTCGCGGAGCCGGAGGACGAGCACACCGCCTACGGGCTCGCG
Organism: Streptomyces sp. NPDC054847; assembly: GCF_053610925.1. Lineage (NCBI taxonomy): Bacteria > Bacillati > Actinomycetota > Actinomycetes > Kitasatosporales > Streptomycetaceae > Streptomyces > Streptomyces sp. NPDC054847. Next base: position 4,826 of record NZ_JBSGZJ010000209.1, read on the forward strand.
GAGTTCATCGCGGCCGAGGAGATGGGCCGTTCACGCGGCTTCTGGTGGTCACCGGATTCGGACAGGCTGCTGGTCGCCCGCGCCGACAAGCGGGACGTGCGGCGCTGGTGGATCCCGGATCCGGCGAATCCGGACCGGGAGCCCTCGAAGGTCGCCTATCCGGCCGCGGGGACGCCCAACGCCGACGTCCGGCTGTTCTTCGTCGCGCTGGACGGCAACCGCACGGAGGTGACCTGGGACCGTGGGCGCTACCCCTATCTGGCGCGGGTGCACTGGTCCTCCGCCGGCCCTCCGCTGCTGCTCGTGCAGTCACGGGACCAGCGCACCCAGCTGTATCTGGCCGTGGACCCGGAGTCCGGCACGACCCGTACGGTGCACGTGGACGAGGACGACGCCTGGCTGGAACTCTTCTCCGGCGTCCCCGCCTGGGCCCCCGAGTCGTCCTACGAGCAGGGCTTCGGCGGCGGACGGCTGGTGCGCATCGCGGACGAGGGCGGAGCACGGGTGCTCGCCGTCGGCGACCGGGTGCTGACCGGCGCGCAACTGCACCTGCGCGCGGTGGTCGACATCAGCGAGAGCGATGTGCTGGTCTCGGCGTCGGCGGGTGCGGACTCCGCGGAGCCGGAGACCGGCGAGGTCCATGTGTACCGGGTGAACGAGCTGGGCGTCGAGCGCGTCTCCGACGGCCCCGGGGTGCACGCGGCGGTACGCGGCGGCGGGGTGACGGTCCTGGCCTCGTCGCGTACGGACGTCAGCGGCGCCCTCGTCCAGGTCCTCAGGGACGGCAAGCAGATCGCGGTGGTGGCCTCGCACGCCGAGCAGCCGGTGCTGCGTGCCCGGCCGACGCTGACCGAGGCGGGCGCCCGCCGGATCCCGTGCGCGGTGCTGCTGCCGGCGGGCCACCGGGAGTCGGACGGTCCGCTGCCGGTCCTGATGGACCCGTACGGGGGCCCTCATGGCCAGCGTGTGCTCGCGGCGCACAATCCCTATCTGACCTCGCAGTGGTTCGCCGATCAGGGTTTCGCCGTGGTCGTGGCCGACGGCCGGGGCACTCCGGGGCGCTCCCCCGGCTGGGAGAAGGCGGTCGTGGGCGACTTCACGCCGACGCTGGACGACCAGGTCGAAGCGTTGCGGTCATTGGCCGGATCCTTCCCGCTCGACCTCGGCCGGGTGGCGATCCGCGGCTGGTCGTACGGCGGTTATCTGGCCGCGATGGCGGTGCTGCGCCGTCCCGACGTCTTCCACGCGGCGGTGGCCGGCGCCCCGGTGACCGACTGGCGGCTCTACGACACCCATTACGCGGAGCGGTATCTGGGCGACCCGGACGCGCAGTCCGCGGCGTACGCGGCGAACTCGCTGGTCACCGACGCCGGGTTGACGTCCGCGGAGGGCCCGGCGCGGCCGCTGATGATCGTCCACGGGCTGGCGGACGACAACGTGGTGATGGCCCACACGCTGCGGCTGTCGTCGGCGCTGCTGGCCGCCGGCCGGCCGCACGAGGTGCTGCCGCTGACCGGTGTGACGCACATGACGCCGCAGGAGCAGATCGCGGAGAACCTGCTGCTGCTCCAAGTCGACTTCCTGAAGCGCTCGCTGGGCCTCGGGTGAACCAGGGCCTACCAGTTCGGCGGCGGTGACGACGGCGGCGGCGGACCGAACCCGCCGCCGGACGGTGAACCGGGTGGTGCGGCCGGCCCGGGGTAGCCGTACCCCGGCGGCGCGGAGGGCGGATACCCGTAACCGGGCCGGGCCGGCGGGTAGCCGTAACCGGAAGCGGGCTGCGGATACCCGTAACCCGACGGCGGCCCGTACGCGCCGTCCGGCCCGCCCGCCGGGCCGCCCTCGCCGCGACGCGTCAGCAGGACGATCAGCAGGAGTCCCGCCACCAGCTCGAACAGCGAGGTCGCGACGAGCAGTTGGTACTCCAGCGGCGCCTGCCCGAAGTGCTCCAGGAGCCGCAGCCGGACGGCGGCGTCCACGCCGACCGCTCCGGAGGCGGTCACGGCCACGGCGAGGACGGCTCCCAGCGGGCGGGAGAACACGGCCCTGGCGAGCAGGCCCACGCCCGCCGTGAGGCCGAGGACGACGGTCGTGGCGGCCAGCCAGCCCGAGGGCGGCGCCAGCAGCCGCTGCCCGACCCGTTCGCCGCCCACCAGGCTGTCGAGGTACACCTCTGCCCCGACCTGGTAGCCGAAGCGGAACTGCCAGGCCGTGACCAGGGCGGCCTCCAGGAGCAGGAACGCGGCGGAGAGCCAGGCCACCACGACGGTCGGCCTGGTGGGCGTCCGGCGCTGCCGTGCGGCGCGCGGGCCGTCGTCGTGGCCCGCCTCGGCCGGACGCCGTCCCGCCACGGCCGTGATGACGAGCCCGACGGCCAGCCCCAGCACGGCGAAGGTGCTGAACAGCGCCCGGGTGCGTATCGAGTCGGTGGGCTGGAGGTACGCCCAGGAGGCGGTCAGGACCCACAGGCTGGGCAGCCGGACGGCGAGGGTGAACACCGCGGCGGCGACCAGCGCGGACGCCGCCACCGACGAGCGCAGCACGGCGACACCGACACCCGCGTACACGGCGAGGAGCGTGCCGTCGAGGGGCGAGGTGGCCTGCGGGGCGATCCTCCACTCCCGCCGGGGGTCGGAGGCCCAGTAGCGCCACAGGCCCTCGAGCCCGCCGGACACCGAGACGTCCCTGACGATCCACGCTCCCGTGATCAGGGCGAGCACGCCGCACAGCGCCGCTCCCGTGATCCTGGCCCCCCGCGTAAGAGTCACATCGACGATCCTGCATCGGGGCCAGGGGCCGGACAAGGCGGGGACCGGACAGTTCCGGACAACCGGCGCCACGGCACGGGAGGACCGGCCGGGTCCGCATGGCGCGGTCCCGGCCGGTCTACGGCACCCGCACGGCCGTACGTTCCTCAGTGTGAGGCGTCCGTATATCGGACCTGCGACGCCCGAGTTGCGCCGGTGTTAAATGAACTGGCGGACCCTCACAGGGACTTCGCACTCCCGGCGCCGCCGTCGCCGGATGCCGGGCCGCTCGGCACCACATGCTTCTCCTCCGCGAAATGGCATGCCGACGGGTGCCGCGCCGGCCCTTCCACCTGCTCCAGGTGCGGTGGCACGGCCAGCAGCGGGACCTCCCGCGCGCACCGTTCCTGAGCCTTCCAGCAGCGGGTGCGGAAGCGGCAGCCCGAGGGGATGTTGGTGGGCGACGGCACGTCCCCCGTGAGGATGATCCTCTCCCGGTGCTCGCGCGCCTGCGGGTCGGGCACGGGCACGGCGGAGAGCAGGGCCTGGGTGTAGGGGTGCGTGGGGTGGTCGTAGATCTCGGCGTCCCGGCCGATCTCCACGATCCGTCCCAGATACATGACGCCGACCCGGTCGGAGATGTGCCGGACGATCGACAGGTCATGGGCGATGAACACATAGCTGAGCGAGAACTCGCTCTGCAGTTTGTCGAGCAGGTTGATGACCTGTGCCTGGACGGACACGTCGAGAGCGGAGACCGGCTCGTCGGCCACGATGACCTCGGGTCGCAGGGCGAGCCCGCGGGCGATGCCGATGCGCTGGCGCTGGCCGCCGGAGAACTGGTGCGGATAGCGGTTGATGTACTCGGGATTGAGCCCGACGACGTCCAGCAGCTCCTGGACCTTCTGCCTGCTGGAGCCTTTGGGGGCCACCTCGGGGTGGATCTCGTACGGCTCGCCGATGATGTCGCCGACCGTCATCCGCGGGTTGAGCGAGGTGTACGGGTCCTGGAACACCATCTGGATGTTGCGGCGCACGGCCTTGAGCGCACGCCCCGACAGCTTGGTGATGTCCTCGCCCTTGTACCGGATGGCGCCCGCCGTGGGCCGCTCCAGGTGGACCAGCATCTTGGCGAGCGTGGACTTGCCGCAGCCCGACTCCCCCACGATGCCGAGGGTCTCCCCCGCGAACAGGTCGACGTCGACGCCGTCGACCGCTTTGACCGCGCCGACGTGCTTCTTGAAGAGGATGCCGCGGGTGAGCGGGTAGTGCTTGACCAGGTCGCGCACCTCGAGGATCGCCTCAGCCATGGATCGCCGCCTCCCAGAAGTGGCACGCGCTGCCACGCTGCTCGTTCACCTCGTACAGCGGCGGTACGTCGGTCCGGCACACGTCCTGGGCCATCGGGCAGCGCGGATTGAAGGCGCAGCCGGGCGGGATGTGCATCAGGTTGGGCGGCAGGCCCTTGATGGCGTAGAGCTCCTGCCCCTTCTGGTCCAGGCGCGGGATCGATTCGAGCAGGCCCTTGGTGTAGGGGTGGGCGGGCGCCCGGTAGATGTCGTGGACGGGCGCGGTCTCCACGATCCGCCCGGCGTACATCACCGCGATCTTGTCGGCGACGTCGGCGACGACGCCGAGGTCGTGGGTGATCAGGATCAGTCCCATGTCCAGTTCGCGCTGGAGCTCGGCCAGCAGATCCATGACCTGTGCCTGGACGGTCACGTCGAGCGCGGTGGTCGGCTCGTCGGCGATGATCAGGTCCGGCTCCAGCGAGAGGGCCATCGCGATCATGATGCGCTGGCGCATCCCGCCGGAGAACTGGTGCGGGTACTGGCCGACGCGCTCCTTGGCCGCGGGGATGCGGACCCGGTCCATCAGCTCGACGGCCCTGGCCTTCGCGTCCTTTCGGGACAGGCCCTGGTGGACGATGAACATCTCCCCGAGCTGGTCCCCCACGCTCAGCACGGGGTTGAGGGAGGACAGGGCGTCCTGGAAGATCATGGCCATTCCCGCGCCCCTGATCTTCCTCCGTTCGTCCTCCCGCATCTTCAGCAGGTCCTGGCCCTTGAAGAGGATCTCGCCACCGGTGATCCTGCCGGGCGGCATGTCGAGGATGCCCATGACGGCCTGGGCGGTGACGGACTTGCCCGACCCCGACTCGCCCAGCACCGCGAGCGTCTCGCCCGCGTCGACGGTGTAGTTCACGCCGTTGACGGCTCTGGCCACGCCGTCGCGGGTGCGGAACTCCACGTGCAGGTCGCGTACGTCGAGCAGACGGCCTGGCGTGTCCGGTTCCGCGGACATCACGGCCTCGTAGGACGTGGCGGGCATGGCGGCTCCTTGGGCGGTCAGCGCAGCTTGGGGTCGAGGGCGTCGCGTACCGCGTCGCCGAGCATGATGAAGGCCAGCACCGTGATCGCCAGCGCTCCGGCGGGCCACAGCAGCATGTGCGGGGCGTTGCGGATGTACGGGGAGGCCGACGAGATGTCGATCCCCCAGGAGACGGTCGGCGGCTTGAGCCCGACGCCCAGGAAGGACAGCGTCGCCTCCAGCGAGATGTAGGTGCCCAGGGCGATGGTGGCCACGACGATGACCGGTGCGACCGCGTTGGGGGCGATGTGCCGCAGCAGCATCCGTGAGCTGGAGGCGCCGAGGGCGCGGGCGGCCTGCACGTAGTCGTTCTGTTTGGCGGTGATGACGGAGCCGCGTGCGATGCGGGAGATCTGCGGCCAGCCGAGCAGCACCATGAAGCCGACCACGGGCCAGACCGTGCTGCTGGTGATGACGGACAGCAGCACCAGGCCGCCGAGCACCACGGGGATGCCGAAGAAGACGTCGGTGAGCCGGGACAGGACGGCGTCCCAGGCCCCGCCGAAGAAGCCGGCGAGACCGCCGAGCACGGAGCCGAACAGCGCCACACCGAGGGTGGCGCACACGCCGACGGTGACCGAGGCCCGGGCGCCGTAGACCGTACGGGTGTAGACGTCGCAGCCCTGCCCGTTGAAGCCGAAGGGATGGCCGGGCTGGGAGCCCTCCTGTGCCTTGGCGAGATCGCAGCTCTGGGGGTTGCCGGAGGCGATCAGCGAGGGCCACAGGGAGATGACGACCAGAAAGAGGATGACGAGCGCGGAGACGATGAAGACGGGGTTGCGTCGCAGGTCCCGCCAGGCGTCGGACCAGAGGCTGCGCGGTCTGGCGGCGGGGCCGGTGCCGTCGGGCCCCGGAGCCTTCTCCAGCGTCTCTCCCTCCGCCATCGCGAGATTGGCCGCCCCGCCCGCTCCGGTGGCCGCGACGGCGGAGTGCCCCGGGTCGTCGAAGTGCGGATTCTGCTGCGGCTCAGGCATACCGGATCCTCGGGTCCAGGACGGCGTACAAGAGGTCCACCAGCAGGTTCGCCACCAGGAAGACGATGACGAGAACGCTGACGAAGCCGACGACGGTCTGCGTGTTCTGGCGCAGGATGCCCTGGTAGAGCTGGTAGCCGACGCCGTGGATGTTGAAGATCCGTTCGGTGACGATCGCACCGCCCATGAGGGCGCCGACGTCGGTGCCGATGAAGGTGACCACCGGGATGAGGGAGTTGCGCAGGAGGTGCTTGCGGATGACCCGGCTCCTGGGCAGGCCCTTGGCCTTGGCGGTGCGCACGTAGTCGGCGCGGCTGTTCTCCGCGATGGAGGTGCGGGTCAGCCGGGTGACGTAGGCCAGCGAGACGGAGGCGAGCACCAGGCCGGGGACGATCAGTTCGTCGAGCCGTGCGTCGGTGGAGACCGACGGGTCGATGATGCCCCACTTGTAGCCGAGCAGCAGTTGGAGCAGCAGACCGGTCACGAACGTCGGCACCGAGATGACCACGAGGGTGAGCAGCAGCACGCCGCTGTCCACGGGCCGGCCGCGGCGCAGGCCGGTGACGACGCCGAGGGCGATGCCGATGACGATCTCGAAGAAGACGGCCACCAGGGTGAGCCTGATCGTGACGGGGAAGGCCTCGCCCATCAGCTCGGTGACCTCCTGCCCGTTGAAGGCGGTGCCGAAGTCCCCGGTGAAGACGTTGCCCATGTAGGTCGCGTATTGCTGCCACACGGGCTTGTCGAGCCCGAACTCCTTGCGCAGCTGTGCGGCCGTCGATGGGTCGCACCGCCGCTCGCCGCACAGGCCGGCGATGGGGTCGCCCATCACGTTGACCATGAGGAAGATCAGCAGTGTGGCGCCGAAGAAGACGGGGACCATCTGCAGCAGACGCCGGATCACATAACGTCCCATGAAGGGCTCCGGGGGTCGGGGGAAGGGATGC
>NZ_JBSGZJ010000210.1:0-11824 GCF_053610925.1 Streptomyces sp. NPDC054847
GGGCCCTCCCGTATCTCTATTTGGTGTTCCGGGCCAGATCGAGCGCGTACTCGGGCCACCAGTCGCCCGCCTTGGGGCCGCCCTTGCAGTCGCCGTCGGACTCGCCGGGCCGCTTGACCCACAGATAGGCGTCGACGAGGGGGTCGCCGGTCTTGGTCGTCGGCGGCTCACCCAGCGCACGACCGGGCGGATTGCACCAGTTCTCCGCCGGATCGCCCTCCGTGTAGGGGCCGTTGCCGTTGCGGCTGGTGTCGATGACGAAGTGCTTCCCGCCGAACTTCTCCGAGAGCTTCTTGCCGAACTGCTTGCTGGCGTCGGTCGGGTAGAAGTTGGAGACGTTCACCGCGAAACCGTCGGCCTGCTCCACACCGGCCCGCTTCAGCGGCTCGTACAGCGCGTCCGGGTTGGACCAGCCCGCGTTGCCGGCGTCCAGGTACACCTTCGCCCCCGGCTGCCGCTTCAGCCTTTCCACGGCTCCCTTGAGCAGGTCGTACCGCTCCTCGTGGAACTCCTGCGGGGTGCAGCTGTCCACCAGGTGCAGCACCGCGTCCGGCTCGAGGATCACCGTGGCCCGCCGGTCGCCGATGCCCTTGGCGACGCTGTCGACCCATGCCCGGTAGGCGTTCCCGTCGGCGGCGCCGCCCTTGGAGAACTGGCCGCAGTCGCGGTGCGGGATGTTGTAGAGGACGAGCACGGCGTCCCGGTCGGCCTTCGCGGCCGCCTCTGTGATGCCCTCGGCCTCCGCCTCCGGATCGTCCGGGCCGATCCATTCGCCGGCCGGCTGCGCCGCGATCTTCCTGATCAGTTCGGCGTTCTCGGTCTCGCCGTTCTCACGGTAGGCGGCGACCTGCCGGGCCGCCTTGCCGTCCGGGTTGACCCAGAACGGGTCGTCGCCCTTGGGCTGCTGGCTGACGACCGGCCGGTCGTCCTTGCCGCCGTCGCCGTCGGAGGAACAGCCCGCCGTCAGCAGCACCGCTCCCGCGGCGGCCAGGCACGCGCCCGTCCGGGCACCCAGGCCGACCAAACTGCGGTACATCCACTCCCCCTTGGTGCACAGTGCGTACGGTCCGGTCCCGTGGGTCCCCCCGGACAGGACCGGTCGATCCATCCTGGCACACACGGGGCGGCGCTCCTCAGGTCCGCCCGCTCTCGTCGGCATACCGTGACGAGCGCCCGCCACGCGCCGCCGGCCGCGTGCCAGAGCGGTCCGTCAGGCCGCGGAGACGCCCGTCAGATACGCGTACACGACGACGTTCGCCGTGTAGGTGCCGGCCGCACGGTCGAAGGTCCCGCCGCAGGTGATGAGACGCAGTTCGGCACGGCCCTCCTGGCGCGGGCCGTAGACCTTCTGCGGGTCGAACCGGTCGCGGGAGAAGACCTTGACGTCGTCGATGGTGAACTCCGCGACGGAACCGTCGGCCCGGGTCACCTCGATCCTCTCGCCCGGCCGGGCGGCGCTCAGCCCGTAGAACACGGCGGGCTTCGTCTCCGTGTCGACGTGTCCGACGAGCAGCGCGGCGCCGGGCTCCCCGGGCTCGGTGCCGTCGCCGTACCAGCCCACGGTCTGCGGCGTCTCCAACGGGGGCGGGTCGACCGCTCCGGCGGCGTCGAGGCCGCGCGGCACGACGGGCGCGGCGATGCCGACGGCGGGAACGGACACCCGCCGGGGTTCCGCGGCGTCGATCGGCCGGTGCGGGGCGGGCATCGGGATGCCGGGCGGGCGGCCCACCGCGGCGATGTCGCCGGTGGTCGGCGCGGAGCTGCCGAGGTGCGCGCCCGGGGCCTCGCTCCCCCACAGCCACAGTCCGAGGAACAGCACCGCCCAGGCCACTCCGGTGACGAGCCGGCCGTTGCCGGGGGTGGGGGACGAGGGCGCGGGACGGTCGGCGCCGGACATGACTAGTCGGCGCCCGTCCGCCGGCGGCGGCGGGCGCTGCGCAGGGCCACGGCGACGGCGGCCACACCCGCGAGAGCGAGGCCGATGACGGTCTGCGGGGTGCTCGGCCCGGCGTCCTCCGCGTCGACGGTCGAGACCGGGGCGGCGAGCACGGCGGCGCCGCCGCCACCCGCCCGTACGGGGGCGACGGGTGATTCGTGGGGCGGTGGCGCGCCGGGGGACGGGCGGTCCGGCGGTTCCTCGTACCCGGGGGTGTGCGACGGTCTCGGCTCCGACGGCTGCGACGGCCGCGCCGGGTGGGACGGCCGGTGCGGGTGGCGCTCGACCTGGACGCTGCCCGCGTCCCGGTGGTCGCGGAGGTCGCAGGTGACCCGCAGGGCGTAGGTGCCGGGCTCGGCGTCGGCTCTCACCTTCGCCCTGCCGGTCAGCCAGCCGTGCCCGCCCTTCGCCGACAGTTCGGCGTCGCCGACGAAGGCGTGGGACCGGGCGGCGCCGGATCTGTCCCGGCAGCCCACGACGCGGATCTCGACCTCGCCGCCTGGCCGGGTGGCGGCGGGGTTCACCGTGGCCTTCACGGAGTTGCCGGCGAATGCGGCGGTCGCGGGCGCCATGACCAGCACGGCGGCCACCCCTGCCACACGGAAAGCTATGGAACCAGTACGCATCGTGAACCTCCTGATACCGCCAGAGTCACGCGTCTGGGTCGTTTCCGCATCCGCAGGACCGGCCGCCGCTCCCGGCCGACGTCGCTGACCTGCTCAGATACGGTCGACGAGGTCCGCGATCGAGTCGACGACCTTGGACGGCCGGAACGGGTAGCGGTCGACCAGAGCAGGCGTCGTGGAACCGGTGAGCACCAGGAAGGTCTCCATGCCGGCCTCGAGCCCGGCGAGCACGTCGGTGTCCATCCGGTCGCCGATCATCGCGCTGGTCTCGGAGTGCGCGCCGATGGCGTTCAGCCCGGTCCGCATCATCAGCGGGTTGGGCTTCCCCGCGAAGTACGGGTCCTTGCCGGTCGCCTTGGTGATCAGCGCGGCGACGGAGCCCGTCGCGGGGAGCGGCCCCTCCGCGGAGGGGCCGGTGTTGTCGGGGTTGGTGCAGATGAACCGGGCGCCGCCGTTGATCAGCCGGATCGCCTTGGTCAGCGACTCGAAGCTGTAGGTGCGGGTCTCACCGAGCACCACGTAGTCGGGGTCGTGGTCGGTGAGGATGTAGCCGATGTCGTGGAGCGCCGTGGTCAGCCCGGCCTCGCCGATGACGTAGGCGGTGCCGCCCGGCCGCTGGTCGTCGAGGAACTGCGCGGTGGCCAGCGCCGACGTCCAGATGTTCTCCACCGGCACGTCGAGACCCATACGGGCCAGGCGTGCGTGCAGGTCGCGGGCCGTGTAGATGGAGTTGTTGGTGAGAACCAGGAACGGCTTCCCGGTCTCCCGCAACTTCTTGATGAAGGCGTCGGCGCCGGGAATCGGGACGCCCTCGTGGATGAGGACACCGTCCATGTCGGTGAGCCAGGATTCGATCGGCTTGCGCTCTGCCATCAGACGGACTCCTGCCGTACGGATCGTGCGTGCTGGGGCGCCGCGACTGCGCTGTGGCGACGCCCCCAGCCTAATCAGGAAGTCCGGATCCGTACCCCGTCGATCACCCAGTACCAGTTGTTGGCGCCCGTGTAGTGGAAGCGGAAACTCACGCTGGAGGCGCCGGGAGGCACGTCCACGGCGAGCGACTGCGGCTGGGACAGGACATCGGCGGTGTAGCTCTTGACCAGCGTCGGCGTACCGCCGTTGAAGGAGGCGAGGACCCGTGCGGTCTGGCCGCCCTCGTGCCGGTAGAGCGTGGTGAAGGAGAGCGTCACCCTGCTCGCGCCGGAGACGTCGTAGGCGGGGCCGACCAGGGTCGAGTCGTACGTGCCGGAGAAGGACCTGTCCGCCCATTCGTCGGAGTCGGCGACCGCGAAGACGCCGCGGGAGCGGACGTTGAGCTCACGCGACTGGTCGCGTTGGGTCCGGGACCAGAACTCGTCGGTGGCGAAGGCCCAGCCGCGCCACTCGGTCGTGCCGCCGGTGCCCATCGCGTTGTTGACGACGGACCAGCCACTGGGCGGGGTGTGTGTGAAGCCGGTGGTCCCGGCCGGGATGCCCGTCTCGTCGACCCGTGTGGCAAGCGAGGAGTACAGCGAGTCGAAGGGGTCGGCCGAGCGCTCCTGGACCGGCTTGCCGTCCAGGGCCCAGGCCGGGTCGGGGGTGATGCCGAGCTGCTTGAAGACCGTCGCTGCGACGTCGACGAGCCGGGTGTCGACCGGGCGCGCCCCGGCGGCGATGCCCGGCCCCTGGGCGAGGACGAAGGTGCGGCGCTCCTCGATGGCGCTGCCGCCGTGACCGCCCGCGTCGAGGTGGCCGTGGTCGGTGGCGACGATGACGGTCCAGCGTTCCGTGGCGTACGAGGGGCGGGCCTTGACGGCGGCCCACAGCCGGCCGACGTAGCCGTCCTGGACGGCGATGGCGTCGAGGTACGCCCTGCTCGCGGCACCGGAGTTGTGGCCGACGATGTCGGTCTGGCCGAAGTAGACGAAGAGGACGTCCGGGTTCTGGTGGCGCAGGATCGATTCGGTCTCGGTGGCGATGGTGGCGTCGTGGCCGGTGTAGCCGTCGCGGTCGCCGTCCAGGACGAGCTTGGCGTCGGCGCCCGGGGTGACCGTGCCCTGCGTGTCCAGCGGCTTCCAGTCGACGGCGGCGTACGTCGACAGCTCGGGCCGCACCTGGGCGAGGCGGGCCAGGAAGCCCGGGTAGCGGCCGTAGTTCTTGCCGGTGAACGTGTTGTCCCTGACGCCGTGCTTGTCGGGCCAGACACCGGTCGAGATGGTCGACCAGCCGGGGCCGGAGGAGGTGGCGGCCATCGGTTGGGCGTACAGCAGGGACGTTCCGTATGTGCCGTTCGCCATCATCGCCTTGAGGTGCGGCGCGTCGGCGGCGTCGATGCGGTCGTGGCGCAGCCCGTCCATGCCGATGACGAGCACCTTGTCCTTGCTGGTGCCGTTCGGGAGGGTGGGTGCGGCCGCGTGGGCCGTGGCGGCGGCGAGTGTCGTGGTGGCCGCGGTCGCCGCGGTGGCGGCGCCGGCGGCGAGGACGGTGCGGCGGGAGATGCCGTTGATCGGCACGGGTTCCTCCGTCGAGAGGTCGGCGTTCGTCGGGAAGGTGGCACGCGCACGCCAACGCCCCTGCCAGGCAGGGGCGTTGGTCCGTACCCGTTATCTTTTCGCTATCTGGCGCGGGTCGCCAGAGCGATGCGGTGAACTCTCAGCCACCGGTCGCGGACTTCCAGGCGTCGATGTACGCGGGGAGGTTCTTGTCGATGGACTTCCAGTCCGGCTCGAACACGTCGACGCCCTCCATCAGCCGGGCCAGCGCGGTCGCGTTCGCGTCGACGGGCTCGACGTCCTTGCGGGCGGGGAAGCCGCCGCCGATCTCGCTGACCTGCTGCTGCGCCTTCCGGGCGAGCATGAAGTCGAGCAGCTTCTTGCCGTTGGCGGTGTGCGGGGCATCGGTGACGAGGCCGGCGGCGTAGGGCAGGGCGAAGGTGGTCGGCCTGCCGCTGTCCCCGGCCGGGAACCAGATGCCGAGGTTGGGCATGGACCTGGACTGCGCGAAGTTCATCTGGACGTCGCCGTTGGCGACGAGCAGTTCGCCCTTGTCGACCTTGGGCGCCAGCTTGGAGGTGGAGGAGGACGGGCCGACGTTGTTGGCCTGGAGCTTCTCCAGGTACTCCATGGCCGGCTCCTGGCCGCCGAAGTCGTGCATGGCCTTGATGACGACGGCGGTCCCGTCCCCGGCGACGCCGGGGGTGGAGTACTGGAGCCTGTTCCTGAACTTCCCGTCCAGCAGCTCCTGCCAGGTCTTCGGCGCCTCCTTCAGCTCCTTCTTGTTGTAGATGAAGGAGAAGTAGTTGTTGACGACGGAGGTCCACTTGCCGTCGCCGGACTTGTCGCCGTCGCCGACCTGGTCGGAGCCTTCGGGCTCGTACGCCTGGAGCAGCCCCTTCGAGTCGGCCTGCTGGATGAACGGCGGCAGGGTGACCAGGACGTCGGCCTGCGTGTTGCGCTTCTCGCGCAGGGCACGCTGGACCATCTCGCCGGAGCCGCCTTCGACGTATGCGACCCGGATGCCGGTCTCCTTCTCGAAGTCCTTGAACACCCGGTCGTACCAGCCGTCGCCGTTCTCGCCCTTGAGGCCGTCGGCGCTGTAGACGGTGACGGTCTTCTCGTCGGCGGCCGCGGAGCCGCCCTGGCAGGCGGTGAGGGCGGCGACGAGGGCGAGGCTGCCGGTGACGGCGGCGAGCGGGCGGAGGTTCTTGCGCATGACGTGTGCTTCTCCTAGCGGAAGGATGCCTTGGTACGGACGCGGGAGACGGCGAGCAGGACGAGCAGCGTGGCCGCCATCAGGACGACGGCGACGGCGGAGCCGGTGAACAGGGAGCCGCGGTCGGTGGCGGTGAAGACCAGCACCGGCAGGGGCAGCCAGTCCGGCGGGTAGAGCATCATCGTGGCGCTCAACTCGCCCATGGACAGGGCGAAGCAGAGCCCGGCGGCAGCGTTCAGGGACGGCAGCAGCAGCGGCAGGCGCACCCGCCACAGCACGTACCGGGGCGGGGCGCCGAGACTGGCCGCCGCCTGTTCGTACACGGGGTCGAGGCGCCGGATCGCCGCGGAGACCGACCGGTGGGCGAACGCGGTGACGAGTACGGTGTGCGCCAGGATCACGATCCAGCGGGTGCCGTTGAGGAGGATCGGCGGCTGCGAGAAGGCGACGAGGACGGCGAGGCCCACCACGACGGAGGGCACGGCGACGGGCAGCATGAACAGCGCGTCCACCGCCTTCCGCGCCGGCTCCTTGAGGGACGCGGCGGCGAGCGCCGCCCAGCTGCCGAGGAGCAGCGCGAGCAGGCTGGCGGTCACGGCGGTGACCAGGCTGGTGGTGAGCGCCTGGAGGGACTCGCCGCGCAGCGCGGACGCGTAGTGCTCCGCGGTCGGACCGGACGGGAAGGCTCCGGACCAGTTGGTGGCGAACGACGCCGCGACGACGACGAGCAGCGGCAGCGCGAACAGCGGCAGGAAGAGGACGAGGAAGAGCGCCCAGGCGGCCCACTTCCCCGTGCGGCTATGCACCAACACGGCGGCTGACCATTCGGTAGAGGCTGTAAAGACCCACGGAGAGCGCGACGTTGACGACGGCGACGACGCAGGCCGCCGCGTAGTCGGACTCGAGGATCGCCTTGCTGTAGACGAGCATCGGCAGGGTGGTTGTGCCCTTGGCCCCGGTGAACAGGACGATGCCGAACTCGTTGAGGCACATCACGAGCACGAGGGAGCCGCCGGCGGCGAGCGCGGGCAGCGCCTCGGGCAGGATCACCCGGCGCACGATCCGTGCCGGCCGCGCGCCCAGCGAGGAGGCGGCCTCCAGCTGCGCGGTGTCCAGTTGCGAGAACGCGGCGAGCAGCGGCCGCATCACGAAGGGCGTGAAGTACGTGATCTCCGCGAGGAGTACGCCCCACGGGGTGGTGAGGAACCGGAACGGCCCCTCCGCGGCCCCGGTCGCGTCGGTCCACATCCCGTTGGCCATGCCCACGGTGCCGTAGACGAACAGCAGGGCGAGGGTGATGAGGAACGAGGGGAAGGAGAGGAACACGTCGACGAACCGGGCCACCGCCCTGGCGCCGGGGAACGGCACGAAGGCGATGACGAGGGCGAGTACGAACCCGAGGACGAGACACCCGACAGTGGCTCCGACGGCGAGCCACACGGTGGTGACGAGCGCGTCCCGGAACGCCTCGGAGGCCAGCACGTCCGCGTAGGCCCCGGGCGCGAGACTTTCCCGGACGACGAGCGCGAGCGGGTACAGGAACACCAGGCCCAGCACGACGACCGGCGGCAGAACCCATACCCAGGCGGGCACGCCCGTACGACGCCGCCGTGGCGCCGGCGCGGGGCCGCCCCCGGTCCCGGCGCGTGCCGCCACGGGCGCGGCACCCCCCGCGGCTCCGGCGGGGGCGGGCGCCGCATGGGACGGCGTCCTCGCCGGCGAGGACGCGCTACGCATCGGACACCCCCGCCCCCAGCAGCACCGCGTCCTCCGGCGCGAAGTGCAGCGTCACCTCCGCGCCCAGCTCCGGCGGATCGCGCAGCTCGCGCAGGTCCGCCTTCACCCGATGGCCGGCCACGTCCACGTACAGCCGGTGGGTGGCGCCCCGCCACTGGACCTCCGAGAGCGTGCCCCGAAGGGCGTTCGGCCCCTCCCCCAGGCCCACCAGGTGCGGGCGTACGCACAGCGTCGCGTGGGCGCCCGGTGCGGCCCGGTCGGTGGCCACCGCGAGGGCCGTGCCCGCGAAGGACACCCCGCCCGCGACCACGCGGACCGGCAGCAGGTTCGCGTTGCCGACGAACGACGCCGTGAAGTGCGTCCGCGGCCTGCGGTACAGCTCCTGCGGCGTGCCGCAGTCCCGCAGCCGTGCCTGATCCATGACCGCGATCCGGTCGGCGAGGGTCAGGGCCTCGACCTGGTCGTGGGTGACGTAGAGGATCGAGACGTCCGGCAGTTCGCGGTGCAGGCGCGCCAGTTCCGCGAGCATCCCCGACCGCAGCTGCGCGTCGAGCGCGGACAGCGGCTCGTCGAGCAGCAGGACGTCCGGCCGGATCGCCAGCGCCCGCGCGATGGCGACGCGCTGCTGCTGCCCGCCGGACAGCTCACGGGGATGCCGCTCGGCGTACGCGGCCATGCCGGTGAGCTCCAGCGCCTCCGCGACCCGGCCGGGGATCTCCCGCTTGGGCGTCTTCCGGGCCTTCAGTCCGAAGGCCACGTTGTCCTTGACCCGCATGTGCGGGAAGAGCGCGTACTGCTGGACGACCATCCCGATGCCGCGCCGGTGCGGCGGCACGTCGGTGACGTCGCGGTCACCGATGAACACCCGCCCGGCGGCCGGCCGGACGAAGCCGGCGACGGCCCTCAGCGCGGTGGTCTTGCCGGAGCCGGAGGGGCCGAGCAGGGCCATGACCTCGCCGGGCTCGACGGTGAGGTCGAGGGCGTCGAGGACCGTGTTCCCGCCGTAGGCGACGGAGACGGAGTCGAAGCGGATGCCGGACCGGATGCGGACCGGGGCGGTGGTGCCGGTCATTCCGCGCGCTCCACCCGTGCGAGCAGTCCGGGCAGTTCGGCGACCGAGCCGATGACGTGCGTCGCGCCCGCGGCCCGCAGTGCCGGAGCGCCGTGCGCGCCGGTCAGCATGCCCGCGACGACACCGGCCCCGGCGCGCACGCCGCTGAGCATGTCGTACGAGGTGTCGCCCGCGACCACCGTCCGTCGCACGTCGTCCACGGCGCCCGTCCGCAGGAACGCGGCGAGCACCATGTCCGGGTGGGGGCGTCCCCGGCCGCCGGCGTCGGCCGGGCAGAGCGTGAGCGGGACGAGGTCCTGCCAGCCCAGTGCCGCGAGGATCGCGTCCTGGGTGACGCGGGCGAACCCGGTGGTCAGGACCACGGTCCGGCCCTGGCCCTGGAGCCGTGCGATCGCTTCGGCGGCGCCCGGCACGGGCGCGATGTGCCCGCCGTCGACGAGCTCGCCGTACGCATGCTCGAAGGCCGCGTTCGCCTGCTGTGCCCGCCTCTCGTCGCCGAGCAGATGGCGGAAGACGGAGATCTTGGACTCGCCCATCGTCGCCCTGACGTGGTCGATCATCGTGGCCGGGTCCTCGCCGAGGCGTTCCGCGGCCAGCCGGAAGGCCTTTTCGACGAGGCCGCCGTCGGCGACGGTCGTACCGGCCATGTCCAGTACGACGAGGTTCAGGGACGTCAACTTCCTCACCAGCCCAGTTCGTTCGCGGTGCGCTCGGCGATCGCCGGCGAACAGGTCATGCCGCGCCCGCCGGGCCCGGTCACCAGCCAGGCGCCGTCGCGGACCTGCTGCCGGTGGACGACACGGGCGGTGTCGGTGCACTGCGCGTACACACCGGCCCAGCGGCGGCGGATCCTCGGCAGCCGCCGTCCGAGGAAGCCCTCGACCACCTCGGTGAGGTGCTCGTACGGCTCCTCGACGGTGTCGAAGGCGAAGGGGTGCTCGTATTCGTGGGTGTCGCCGATGGTCAGGCCGCCGTCCCGGCGCTGCACCATCAGCAGCTGCATCCGGTGCTCGGAGGCGACCGGCGCCTGCGGCTGGGCGGCGTCGAGGGCCGCGGAGTCGTACGCCGGGTAGTAGCGGAAGCTGTCGGCGTCGGCGACGGAGGTGGTGAGCGGCTCGCCCAGCGGGTCGGTCTGCATCATCTGGAGGCGGACGCGCCGTACGGGCAGGTCCGGGACGAGTTCGCGGACGAGGCCGGAGAGTGCCGCGCCGGGGCACAGCACGACCGCGTCCCCGGTGTGCACATCGCCGTGGTCGTCGCGTACGCCGTGCTCGCCGACGAGGTCGCGGATCTCGCGTCCGCCGAGGAAGGTGTAGCGGCCGGAGGCCAGCAGCGCTTCCTTGAGGGCGAGTTGCGCGGTACGCGGCTCGACGGCGGCGTCCCGCTCGCAGTACAGCGCCGCCGTGAAAGCGCCGCGCAGTGCCGGATTGACCGCCCGGGCCTCCGCGGGCGTCAGCAGCTTATAGCCGCGGGCGGCGGCGTCCGTCCGGGCGACGGCCGCCTGAGCGACGGCCAGTTCGGCGTCCGTGCGGACGGGGGTGAGCGAGCCGTTGGCCCGGAAGCCGACGCCCGGTACCCGGCCGCCGATCTCCTCCCACAGCTCGCGGGCGCGCAGCGCGGTCTCCAGCTCCTCGCCGCCGGCCCGGCCGCTGACCCACACCTGCCCGAAGTTGCGCAGGCTCGCGCCCCTGGCCTCCTTCTCCCGTTCGATCTGTACGACCTCGTGGCCGCGTTCCACTGCGTGCCAGGCGTGCATGGTTCCCACCACGCCGGCTCCTACGACGATGACTCTCACGCCTCGAACGGTCGCGGTGGGCGGTGTCCTGCCCCGGTCCGTGCGGCGACGGGACGGTGAACGGGCACCCAAACTTGGACCAGACCCGTTATCTTCTCGTGACATTGAGGGACGGGGTGCCGGCCGCGCGCCCCGGCCGTCCGCTCAGTCCTCGCCGGCGCCCCGGTCCAGCCGCGTGGTGAAGCTGAAGCGGTCACCGCGGTAGAGGGTGCGCACACGCTCCAGCGGCTCACCGGCCGTGTCCCGCGAGACCCGGTGGAGCAGCAGCATCGGCAGCGCGGGCGGCGTGCCGATGAGCAGCGCCTCCCGGGGCGTGGCGAGGACGGTCTCGATCCGCTCGTCCGCGTCGCCGAAGGAGATCCCGAGCCGGTCGCGGAGGTAGGCGTAGAAGGACGAGTCGGGATCGAAGTCGGTGTCCAGGTCCGGCACCCGGGCCACGGCGACGTACGTGCTCTCGAGTCCCACCCGCTCGTCGTCGGCGAGCAGCACGCGCTCCATGTGCCACACCGGTTCTCCGCGCGGTACGCCGATCTCCGCGGCGAGCGCCGCGGAGCAGGGGAAGCGGTCCAGCGTGGTCAGGCGGCGGCCCGGCCTGCGCCCCTGCCTGCGGACGCCTTCGGTATAGCTGGCCAGGGACAGCGGCTGCTCCAGCTTGGGACCGGCGACCACCGTGCCGCGGCCCTGCCGGCGCAGCCGGCCCTCCAGCAGCAGCTCGCGCAGTGCCTGGCGGACGGTCTCACGGGAGACGTCGAAGCGCGGCGCGAGGTCGCGTTCGGGAGGCAGCCTGCCGCCTTCGCCGAGTTCGTCGATCAGCGCGGAGATACGGGCCTTGACCGCGTAGTACTTGGGGATGCGTCCGTGCTCCGGGATGCCGGAGCGGACGGGAGCGCCGGGTGCCTGGTCGTTCGGGTAGTCCACCGGTGGATGTTCCCAGGCCCGGGTGAACGTTCGGCGTCGGCCCGCCGCGC
>NZ_JBSGZJ010000211.1:0-11818 GCF_053610925.1 Streptomyces sp. NPDC054847
CATGCTCAGCTCGGCCGCCGCGCGCCCGGGCAGCACGGCCGAGCGGAGCAGCCGCCGGGCGTCCTCGACGCGATGGCGCACCAGGACCCCCGGATTGCGGCCGGGTTCCGTGTCGATCCCTACCACGGGCTGGCCCGACAGGTACTTGGCGGTGTTGGCCACCAGTCCGTCCTGTCCCACCACGACCACCACGTCCTCGGGTGCGAACAGGAACCGGTCGAGGTCGCCGCGCTCCACCCTGGTCTGCCGCCACTGGAGCGGAACGGCGGCCGCCACCGCCGCCAGCGCCTGTTGTGCCCGATGGTGCCGCCGGGCCACGTCGCGGATGCTCCGGCCCCGCGACGCGAGGAAGAAGTCGGCCTGGCCATGGGTCCCGTGCCGCGCGAGCAACTCCTCGTACTCGGTGGTCCGGTGCACCAGGACGGCCCGCGGGGCCAGACTCACGAGCCGCCTCCGCCGCCGGCCCCGCCCTGCTGCTGCTGTCCGCCGAGCCGGGCGAGCAGGCCGGTGAGAACGTCGGGGGACAGGGTGACGCTGTCGATCCGCGGCAGGTTCTCGGCGAGCCGGGTGACCGCCAGGGCGTGCAGGGTGGCGGGATCCACGTCGCCGTGCACCCGCAGCCAGGCCGCCTGGGCCCCGGCCCGCGCCGCGCCGACCGCCTCCGCGGCCTCGGCCTCCGCCCGGGCGAGGCGCACCTTCCGCTTCGCCTCCGCCTCCGCCCGCACCGCGTCGGCCGCCGCGCTCTCCTCGGCCTGGCGTCGTGCGTTGGTGCCGTTCTGCTCGACCAACTGCTCCTCGCGACGGGCCAGTTCGATCTTGCTGGCGAGTTCGTTCTCCGCGATGGCGCGCTCACGCTCCACGGCGACCGCCCGGCGTTCGTACGTCGCGCGGTCCGCCTCCTGCTGGATCTGCTCGCGTGCCGGGGTCCGCAGGGCGCGCTCGACCTCCGGCTCCGGCCGGATCGCCACGACCCGCACGGCCACCACCTCGATACCCGTCGCAGGCAGCCGGGGCTCGGCGGCCAGCCCCTCCGTGATGCGCCCGCGTACGGACGCGACTCCGTCGGCGAGCGCCGACGACAGCGGGGTGCGCGCGAGAACGTCGAGCGCGTGCTGCTGCGCGGTCTCCGTGAGCAGGGTGGCGATCTGCTCCAGCGGTGCGGCGCGCCACGCCCCGGTGTCCGGGTCGATGGAGAAGTCCAGACGGGCGGCGGCCGTCGACGGCTCGTTGATCCGGTACGTCACGGTGGCCTGCACCGAGACGTCCTGGAAGTCGGCGGTGCGGGCGTGGAACGACACGGCCAGCTCCCGGTCGTCGACCGGCACTTCGGAGAGCGCGGCGGTGAGCGCGCGGAACCAGAAGCTCAGGCCCGTGCCGTCGTGGGCGAGGTGTCCGCGCCTGTGGTGGCGGACGTGGGCGGTGGGTGCGGCGCGCAAGTGGCGCCAGCCGAGACGTGCGGTGATGTCGGCCATGACAGGACCCCCCTCTTTTCGTCCCTGTGACGATATGCCCTCCCGGGATTATCGTCAATACGACGAAAGGCGGTGGTCGTGGTCGTCCTGAGAGGGGAGCGCGGACTCCTGACGGCACGCCAGGCGCTACGCTGATCCGCGATGTTCACCGAACACGGCCCCACGCTGCGCGAACTCGCCGTCCAGGCGCTCTCCTCCATCGAGCACGGCTACGACCTGCTCGCCCCCAAGTTCGACCGCACGCCGTTCCGCACCTCGGACCGCCTGCTGGACGCCGTGGCCGGCGCCCTGCGCCCGCTCGGCCCCTTCGCAGCGGGCCTCGACATCTGCTGCGGGACCGGTGCGGGCGTGGAGGTGCTCCGCCAGGTGTGCCGGGAGCGGGCCGTGGGCGTCGATTTCAGCGCGGGCATGCTCGCCGCCGCGGTCTCCCGGTCCGCCCCGGCCGTGCACCACCTCCCGGCCGCGTCCGCCGCGTCCGCCGGGGATGCCGACCAGCCGGGCGTCGGCCGGGACGGGCCGGCCGTCTCCTGGGTACGGGCCGACGCGCGGGCGCTGCCGTTCGCGCCCGCCTTCGATCTGGCCGTCAGCTTCGGCGCGTTCGGTCACTTCCTGCCCAGGGAGCGCCCGCTGCTGTTCGCCCAGGCGCATGCCGCGCTCCGCCCCGGAGGCTGCTTCGCCTTTCCGGTCATGGCGCCGCCCGGGCCCGACTCGCTGCTCTACTGGACCCTGCTCGGATTCGACGCCGCGATGCGGATCCGCAACGCTCTCTGGCGGCCGCGGTTCGTCATGTACTACCGCACCTTCCCGCTCTCCGCCGTGCTCGGGGACCTCGGCCGCGCCGGATTCACCGTGGAACTCCTCCCGTTGACGGGGCTGGGCCGGCTCCCGGACGGCAGCCCCCGTGCCCGTCTCGTCGTCGCCCGCAAACCGCGGGACGTCTGACCTGGCGGAAGGCTCCATCGGCCCGCGCTCTCCGATTCACCTTTCCCGGCCCTCCGGGCGCCCGGGCTCTCGCCGGAACCGCTGGGTGAGCGCCTGATGCCGCCGCCGCATCCAGTGCGCAATCGCTGCTGCTGAACGAGATCGAAGCCACGACATCTTGACGCCGCGTCGCTCACCCCCGACATTGGGAGCGCTCCCACACCCCGCGTGCGCTCCCGTGTCCCAGCCCACCGCGCACCCTTCCTACTCCCCAAGAGGACCTTGGCGTGTCTCATCATCAGCCCCGATCCCCCCATCCGACCCGTACGGCCCGTACGCCCCGCCGCCCCGGCGGGCGCAGACGCTTAGCGCTGAACGTCGCCGCCCTCGCCGGCCTGCTCGCCGGGGCCATGGTCGTCGCTCCCGCCACCGCCGCAGAGCCGGGCGACGAAGGACCCGAACTCATCGTCAACGGCGACTTCGCCGGCGGCACCGCACCGTGGTGGTGGACGGAGAACAGCCCCGGAACCGTCGTGGACGGGCGCCTGTGCGCCGATGTCCCCGCCGGCACGGCCAATCCGTGGGACGCCATCATCGGACAGAACGGGCTCGCCCTCGCCGCCGGAGAGGGATACACGCTCAGCTACTCGGCGACGTCGACGGTGCCGGTCACCATCCGTACCAATGTGCAGATGAGTGTCGATCCCTGGAGCACGGAGCTCGCCGCGACACAGCAGGTGGGGGAGAACGCCGAACGCGTCAGCCACACCTTCACGGCGGCGGCCGACCACGATGCCGCACAGCTTGTCTTCCAAGTCGGCGGCAGTGACAAGGCGTTCACCTTCTGCATCGACGACGTGTCCCTGCGCGGCGGCACCGCACCGCCGCCGTACGAGCCGGACACCGGCTCGCCCGTCCGCGTCAACCAGGTCGGCTACCTCACGAGCGGCCCCAAGAGCGGCACCTTCGTCACCGAGGCCACCGAGCCGCTGACATGGACGGTCAACGCCGCCGACGGGACACGGCGCGCCAGTGGCACCACCACCCCGGCCGGTGTGGACCCCACCTCGCGCCGACACGTCCACACCTTCGACTTCAGCACGGTGACCACCGCCGGAGACGGCTACACCGTCACGGTCGGGGAGGAGAAGAGCGAGCCGTTCGCGATCGGTGACGACCTCTACGACTCGCTGCGCACCGACGCGCTCGCGTACTTCTACCACAACCGCAGCGGCATCGAGATCGACGCGGACATCGTCGGCGAGGAGTACGCTCGCCCCGCCGGGCACGTCGGCGTGAGCCCCAACCAGGGCGACAACGACGTGCCCTGCCAGCCGGGTGTGTGCGACTACCGCCTGGACGCGGAGGGCGGCTGGTACGACGCCGGTGACCACGGCAAGTACGTCGTCAACGGCGGCATCTCCGTGGCCCAGCTGATGTCCACCTTCGAGCGGACGCTGACCGAGGAGCACGCCGACGCCGCCCCGCTCGGGGACGGCAAGCTGCGGCTGCCGGAGCACGGCAACGCCACTCCCGACATCCTCGACGAGGCCCGCTGGGAGATGGACTTCCTGATGCGGATGATGGTGCCGGCGGGCGAGCCGCTGGCCGGGATGGCGCACCACAAGCTCCACGACAAGGCATGGACCGGCCTGCCGACCCGCCCCGACCAGGACCCGCAGCCCCGCGAGCTGCATCCGCCGACCACCGCGGCGACCCTCAACGTGGCCGCCACCGCCGCGCAGTGCGCCCGCCTCTTCGCGCCGTACGACGCCGGCTTCGCTGCCAGGTGCCGTACGGCGGCGGTCACCGCGTGGAACGCGGCCAAGGCCCACCCGGACATCCTGGCCGACCCCGACGACGGCACGGGCGGCGGCGCGTACCCCGACAACGACGTGCGGGACGAGTTCTACTGGGCGGCGGCCGAGCTGTTCCTCACCACCGGGCAGGACGCCTACCGCCAGGAGGTGCTGCGCTCACCACTGCACGGCGACACCGACATGGTCTTCCCGCGCGGCGGCATGTCGTGGGGCTCGGTCGCGGGCCTGGGAGCGCTGGACCTGGCGACCGTGCCGAGCAAGCTGACGGCCGATCAGCTCCAGTCGGTGCGGTCCATGGTGACGCGGGCGGCCGACGGGTACGCGGCCGACTCCGCCGAGGCCGCGTACGGCCTGCCCTACGCACCTTCCGACGGCCACTACGTGTGGGGCTCGAACAGCCAGGTCGCCAACAACATGGTGGTCCTGGGCACGGCCCACGACCTGACCGGCAAGGTCGTGTACCGCGACGGCGTGCTGCGCGGGCTGGACTACCTGCTCGGGCGCAATCCGCTCAACCAGTCGTACGTCACCGGGTACGGCGAGCGGGACTCGCGCAACCAGCACCACCGCTTCTGGGCCGACCAGCTCGACCCGTCCCTGCCGAACCCGGCACCCGGTTCGCTGGCCGGCGGCCCCAACGACGCCATCCAGGACCCGGTCGCGCAGAGCAAGCTGAAGGGCTGCGCGCCCGCGATGTGCTACATCGACCACATCGAGTCGTGGTCGACGAACGAGATCACCGTCAACTGGAACGCCCCCCTCGTCTGGGTGGCTTCCTACGTGGACGACCTCGGCGGCGGCGACCGCGAGCCGGCCTGCGAGGTCACCTACACCTCGACCCGCTGGGACGGCGGCTTCACCACCCAGGTCGTGGTGAAGAACACCGGCACCCGGACGGTCAGCCCCTGGCAGCTGTCGTGGACGTACTCCGACACGCAGCGCGTGACCGACCCGTGGGGCGCCACCGTTTCCCAGACCGGCCCGGACGTCGTGGCCAAGTCGCTGAGCTGGAACTCCAGCCTGGCTCCCGGTGGAACCGTCCGGTTCGGCTTCAACGGCAGGTCGAGCGGACAGGTGAACGACCCACGCGTCTTCAAGCTGGACGGCCGGCCCTGCGGGGTGACGCCGGCCAGGTAGGGCCGCGGTCATAGGGAAGCGTTGCCCGCGGGCTGCGGCAGGTCCTCCCCGACGACGGGCCGGCCGGAGCAGCCGCGCTGCGCAGCCTTCCAGCGCCTGGCCGCACGGGTGCTGCGCACAAGGTGGTTCAGCACCGGATTCCTGCCCCCGGCCGGCTCCGCCACGTCCCGGCCCACCTGCCCGTCGATGGTGCGGGTGGGTCGGCGGGGAGCCGTACCTCCGGCCTGAGGGGCGCCCGACCCGCGGGGCCGGCCGAGACGCTTCGGCCGGCCCGGCCCGGCGGAGACGTCAGGCGACCGTGTGCACCAGCTGCGAGGTCAGCTCGTAGCGGGCGCCGACGACCGCGAGCTTCCCGGTGGCGATCCTCGCCGCCAGGTCGGGCTCCTGGGCGAGGAGGCGCGTGACCATCCCGACGTTGCGGGTGATCGTGGAGTCGACGCGTGCCGCGCCCTGCTGGGAGTGGTCTATGGCCGGCCGTATCCGGTCGGCGATGTACTGGATGTGAGCGGGGAGTTCCTCCCCGGTCTCCTCCGCGTGCACCGCCGCGGTCACCGCGCCGCAGGACTGGTGGCCGAGCACCACGACCAGGGGGATGTCCAGCTCCAGGACCCCGTACGCGACGCTGCCGAGGACCGCCTCGTCGAGCACCTCGCCGGCGGACCGCACGGTCATCAGGTCGCCGAGGCCCTGGTCGAAGACCAGTTCCGGCGGCACCCGCGAGTCGATGCAGCCGAGGACCACGGCGAAGGGTGCCTGACCGGATATCAGCTCCTCGCGCACGGCAGCGGTCTCGTGCGGGTGCTGCTGCCGGAAGGTCCGCCAGCGGCGGTTGCCGGCCGACAGTTCGCGCAGGGCCCGCGCGGGAGTGTCCGGCCGTGGTCGGCGGGCCGTTGCCGGTCCGGGGGACGCCGAGGCCGGCGTGCCTCCCACTACGAGGGCGCCGGAGGCCAGGGCCCCGCCCGCGACGGCGGCGCGCAGCAGGGTACGACGGCTTCCGCCGACGGATGAGTTCGTTCCCGGTGTCTGCTTCACGAAGCGAACGTAGATCCATCGGCGGCCGGCCCGTTCGTTCATGTGTTTTCTTTGCGCACGCTTGATCAATCCATGCCCTGAGGGGCGGTGACAGGGTGTCAGGCCGGTGACTTCACCGACATCAGCAGATGCTGATGGAAGTGCTGTCCCGCATCGTCGGCCGGCTGCGTGCCGGCGTCCGACGCACCGCTGAGCAGAGCCCGCTGACCGGGCCCCAGCAGGCGGAACCGCACGCTGTCCGTGTCGAACGACGACAAGGCGTCCGCGAGGTACGACGGGTTGAACGCCACGGTCATCTCCGGGGCGCCGTCCAGGGCGGCGGGCAGTTGCTGGGAGGCGACATCGTCCTCGTAGCCGGCGTGGAGACGGACCGAGTCCGCGGAGAACGACAACTGCAGCGGGCTGTCGCCCTCCGCGACCACCGACACCCGCTTCACCGCCTCGAGCAGCGGCGCCCTGGCCGTGAGCGCCACGGCGCCGTCCGGCAGGGCGAAGAGCTTGTCGTGCCCCGGCAGCCGGCCGTCGAGGAGCCGGGTGGTGAGCCGCATCCCCGCGTTGTCGAAGCCGATCGTGCCGCCGTCCAGCGCCATACGGACCGTGCCCGACCGGTCCAGCGACCGGGCGATGTCGGAGAGCCGCCGCGCAGGCACCACGACATCCGCGGACGCTTGCGGCGACAGGGGCTTCCAGCCGAGCGTGCGCACCGCGTACCGGTACCTGTCCGTCGCGGCGAGCGTCATCGTCTCCCCGTCCACGCTCAGACGGATGCCGGTCAGCACGGGCAGCGAATCGTCGCGCCCGGCAGCCACCGCCACATGCGCCACGGCGGCGGCGAACACCGCCGCGTCCACCGCACCGCGGAATTCGGGCAGCGCCGGCAGAGAGGGACGCTCCTCGCACGGCAGCAACGACATGCCGAAGCGGGCGCCGGAGCCGCTCACCGCGAAACGTCCGCCGTCGACCGCGCACCGTACCGTCCCGCCCGGCAGGACCCGGCAGATGTCCAGCAGTCTGCGGCCCGTGACCAGCACCTGTCCCGGCTGCTCGACGTCGGCCTCGACCTCGATCCGGGCCGAGGCCTCATGGTCCAGCCCCGAGATCCGCAGCAGACCGCCGGCGCGTGCCTCGAGCAGCAACCCGCCCAGCACGGGCACGGGGGACCGCGCCGGCAGCACCCGCGCCGCCCACGCGACCGCGTCCGTCAGTGCCTCGCGCTCCATCCGGAAGTCCATACCAGCCCTCTTTCCTCGGTGCTGGGGACCGTATCGGCAGCCACTGACAACTCCCGGTCGCGAAGCTGGCAAGATCGTCGGTCCGACGGGGAAACGGAGCAACGGCATGAACGACGCGGACGAGCACCGCACCGCGGGGCGCCGGGCCTTCGCACAGCGGCTCGGCATCCGGCTGCCGTCCAGAGGCAGTTGGGGTACGGACCACCGCGGCCACTCGCGTTTCCGCCGGGGACGCGTCCTCGCCGCCCTAGCCGTGCTCGTCGCCTGCCTGGTCGCCTTCCACCGCGCCGTGCCCAACGCCGTCGGCAGGATCGGCAGCCTCCTGGAGACGTTTCTCCCGTGGCTGGGTCTCGCCGTCCCCCTGCTGCTGATCGCGGCTCTGCTGCGCCGTTCCGTCACCGCGCTCGTCGCCCTGCTGCTGCCCGTCGCCGCCTGGTCGTTCCTCTTCGCGCCCCTCCTGCCGCCCTCGTCGGGGGAACAGGCCGGCCTCGTGGCGGTGCAGCACAACGTCAGCGACGTGAACACCGACCCGGCAGGCACAGCACGGGCCCTCCTGCGCGTACGCCCGGACCTCGTCGCCCTCGAGGAGGTGACGCCCGCCGCGCTGCCCGCTTACGAGAAGGAGCTGGCGCGGCACCTGCCGTACCACGCGGTCGTGGGGACCGTCGGCCTGTGGTCGGCGCATCCTCTGGAGGACGTACGGCCGGTGGATATCAAGCCCCGCGGCTTCGGACCGGGATGGAACCGCGCGCTGCGCGCCACGGCCGTGACCCCGCAGGGTCCCGTCGCCGTCCACGTCGCCCATCTGCCCTCGGTGCGCCTGGGACCGCGGCACGGCTTCAGTTCGGCGTCGCGCGACGAGAGCGCCCGGCTGCTCGGTGCCGCGCTCGCCGCGGAGCGGGAGGCCAGTGTGATCCTGCTGGGCGACCTCAACGGCACGGTCGACGACCGTGGTCTCGATCCGGTCCTGGCACAAGTGGCGGTGACGGGCCCGGGCTTCGCGTTCAGCTGGCCGGCGTCCTTCCCCGTCGCCAGGATCGACCAGATCCTGGCCCGGTCGGCGGCGGTGACCCGCGTCCGTTCGCTGCCCGCCACCGGCAGCGACCACCTGCCGATCGCTGCCACGATCACCCTGTGACCGCCCCGCCCGGCTGCCGGGCGCTCCCCACGAGACCGCTGCCAGTCGGCCGCCGCCACGGTGACTGCCCGGGCGGCCTGCCGCCCGTAACCGCTGCCCGCCCGCACGCCCGCCCCCCACGGTGAACGCCCGCGCCGCCCCGCCCGTACTCCACGGCAGCCGTCGAGCCCGAGGAGGTCAGCAGCCGATGACCGGACGTCGCCGTACCCCTGTTGCCGTCACCGTCGCACTGACCGGCGCCGTACCACTGCTGCTCGCCGCCGGCGGACCCGCCCTGGCCCACGGGACACCGACCGACCCGGTCAGCAGAGCCGCCGTCTGCGGACTCGACGGAGCGCAGCGCGCGTCGGGCGCGTGCCGGGCCGCCGTCGCCGCCAACGGGGGAGCCGCGCTCGGTGCCTGGGACGATCTGCGGCTGCCCGGCGTCGACGGCAGGGACCAGGAGGCCGTACCCGACGGGCAGTTGTGCAGCGCCGGCCTCGACGCCTACCGCGGTCTGGACACCGCGCGTACCGACTGGCCCGCCACACCGCTGAAGGCGGGTGGCACGTTCACCCTCACCTACCGCTCCAGCATCCCGCACGAGGGAACCTTCGAGCTGTACCTGACCCGGCAGGGATACGATCCGTCCACGCCGCTGCGGTGGGCCGATCTCGGCACCCGCCCGTTCGCGACGGCCACCGACCCCGCGCTCACGGACGGCGCGTACCGGATCAGCGGACGTCTGCCCGCGGAGCTCACGGGACGGCATGTGCTCTACACGGTATGGCGGAACACGGACACCCCCGACACGTACTACTCGTGCTCGGACGTGATCCTCACACCCGGGGACGACGGTCGGGCCGCGGCGCAGCCCGGAACCCCGCCCGCGCAACAGCCTTACGACCCGGCCGGCCGGACCTCCGGCCCCGCGACGCCCGGACCGCCCGCCGAGTCCGCCCCGTCCCAGGCGCCCGGTGGACCGGCCCCTCATGAATCGCCGGGCGGCGCTCCTTCTCCCGCACCACCGTCCTCCGACCAGGCCGCACCGGCGCCCGCGGGCAGCGCCTCCGGCGACCGTCCCATGGTCCTGTTCGGCGCCGCAGCCGCCGCCCTCGCCCTGGTCTCCGTCTGCGGATCGGTGGTCCTGCGGCGCCGGAACCGACTCTGACAAACCGTCACCGAGCGGCCGCGAAACCGTCTGCCCGGCGAAGGCACGCCCGCCGACAGCCCAATTCCGGGTGCCGAACGGACACCGGAGCCATCATGAAAGCAACCCCAGCGGCCCGCCGGCCCTCTTCCCTCCATGCAACGGGCCCACCGGGAAGCGCAGCCCGCCCGCACCACAGCTGCATGGAGTGACATGACAACGGTCCACACTTCGGTCGTCGTGCCGTGCTTCAACGAGGACGACGTGCTCGACCTGTTCCATCAGGAACTCGTCGCGGCACTCGAGCCGACCGGCACGGAATTCGAGATCTGCTACGTCGACGACGGCAGCGGCGACGGGACCGGAGCGCGCCTCAAGCAGCTCGCCGCAGCGGACCCACGCGTCCGCTACACCTCCTTCAGCCGCAACTTCGGCAAGGAGTCCGCGATGCTCGCCGGACTGCGCATGTCCCGCGGGGAGGCCGTCGTACTCATGGACGCCGACCTTCAGCACCCGCCCCACCTCCTGCCCCGCATGCTGGAACTGCACCGCCACGGCTACGACCAGGTCGTCGCCCGCCGCGACCGCACCGGCGAAGGCACCCTGCGGACGGTCCTCAGCCAGGGCTACTACCGGCTCGTCCGCCGCTTCATGGACGTCGAAGTCCTCGACGGCGCAGGGGACTTCCGGCTGCTGTCCCGCAGGGCCGTCGAGGCCGTGCTGAGCATGCCCGAGTCCAACCGCTTCTCCAAGGGACTCTTCTCCTGGATCGGCTTCGACACCGTCGGCTTCGCCTACACCAATGTGCAGCGGGCCGCCGGAAGCTCCAAGTGGGGCGGCCGGCGGCTGCTCAACTACGGCATCGACGGTCTGCTGTCCTTCAACACCCGACCGCTGCGTCTGGCGATCCACACCGGGCTGTGGCTCTTCCTGTCCGCGCTCGCCTACACGGTGTGGATCATCCTCAACGTCGTCCTGGACGGCGTCGACACCCCCGGCTACGCGACCCTGATCGCGGCCATAGTGGGACTCGGCGGAATCCAGCTCGCCACCCTCGGGGTCATCGGGGAGTACGTGGGCCGCATCTACCACGAGACCAAGCGCCGGCCCCACTACGTGGTCCGGGAGACCGAAGAGACCGGCGCCACGCAGCCCGGGGCGCCTGTCAGGGAAGCCGCTCTGAGTAAGTGACCTTGTCCAGTCGGTAGTAGTCGGCGACGCACTGCGCGGGCCACACCTTGCGCCCCTGCCGGCCGAACGGCTCCAGCATCCTCGCCACCGGCGTGGGCGTGTACGGGAGTTCGCTCGCGCCCCGTGCCGCTCCCTCGCGCAGATACCGGTCCTGGCGGTCCCAACGCTCCGCCCGCACCTGCATGTCGCGGCCCAGATCGACCAACGGGCCCACCAGGCTCAGCACCGTGGCCGCGCACACGGCGGCCACGGCCGCGACGGTCACCGCGGACCGCCGGCCGCGTACGTACGGCCGCAGCGAGCGCCCCAGGAAGGCCCCGGCCACGACGAGGAGCCCCACGAGGAGCAGCAGGTAGTCGTTCCACGTCCGTTCGGTGGTCACCACCCGTTCCCCGAAGACCGGATAGGTGATGACGGTGCACAGCCAGCCCGCGACCAGGAACGCCGCCGCGCCGAGCCCCACCAGCAGCAGCGGCCGCGGCAGCAGCACCGGGGCCCGGCCGGGCCGGCCCCGCGCCACCAGCCCCAGCAGCATTCCGGCGGCCACCGCGCCCAGATACTGCCAGGTGCCGAGGACCCTCCCGAGGATCTCCGCGTAGCCGTGCAGCGAACCCAGCAGCGAGTCGGCGGACAGCATCGACGCGCTCTCGGCGCCGTAGCGGTCACGGCGGTTGCGGGAGCCGGGGGAGAAGAACAGCAGCAGGGTCCCGACCACGACACCGGCCGCGCCCGCCACCGACCAGATC
>NZ_JBSGZJ010000212.1:0-11800 GCF_053610925.1 Streptomyces sp. NPDC054847
ACGTACTACGCGCCCACCACCCCGGCCCGGATGACCCCGAACACCACCTACACGGTGGAGTTCACGGTCACCAACACCACGTCCTCCGCGTGGGCCGCGGGAGAGCGCGAGCTCTCCTACACCTGGAAGCTCCCCGACGGCACGGACGCCACCACCGGCGGCAACCAGCTCGAGACCCCGATCCCGGCCCTGCTGCCGGGCAAGTCGGCCACGATCCAGGCGAAGGTCGCCACCCCGATCAACTCGGACTCCGGTAACAAGCGCAACGAGTACGTGCTCGGCTGGGACGTCCGCAAGATCGCCGACGGCACCTGGCTGTCCGCCGGCACGGGCGGCATCCCCCCGCTGAAGCAGAACGTCGCCGTCGAAGACCCGACGTCCAACAGCCTCGGCCTGGAGAAGTTCTACGCCTATACGGGCAAGAACACCGGTGCCGGGTCGACGGTCATGAACAACCTGGCCGCAGGTAACAGCGTCTGGTCCCACAACGCGTTCACGAACCCGGGCCGTGGCCTGAGTACCTTCGCCCGGTTCGCCTACAACTCGCAGGACACCTCCGACACGGTCGCCGGTCATGGCTGGTCGTTCCAGGCCGCCGGCCCTACCCGGCTGGGCGCGCCGCTGGACTTCCACCCGAACCCGAACCCGACGGAGATCCGTCTTCCGGACGGCGACGGCACCACGCATGTCTTCCGCTGGGACAGCGCCAACAGTGTGTGGAAGGCTCCTGCGGGCGTCCACTACAAGGTCACGATGAAGTCGGGCCTGGACTGCAAGCCGACCAAGGACCCGGTCCCGGACGCCTGGACGCTCACGCGCCCCGACGGCACGCGATTCCTGTTCGGCTGCGACGGCTACATGACGTCCACGGTCGACAAGAACGGCAACACCCAGACGTTCACGTACGAGGAGCGCAAGTCCAACAACAAGCCGACCAAGTTCCTGACCTACATCACGGACCCGGCCGGCCGGCAGTCGCTCACCGTCGACTACTTCAAGAAGGGTGAGGCGTCCTACCAGTACATCAACGACACGGGCGCGAAGGTCACCGGCACCAATCTGACCAACTCCAAGATCTACGACCACGTGAAGTCCATGACGGACATCTCGGGCCGCAAGATCGAGTTCTACTACACCACCAAGGGCCTTCTTGGACAATTCACCGACGGCGTGGGCTCGTCACAGCCGAAGAACTTCAAGTTCACCTACGACGCCACGCAGGGGAACAGGAACGTCAAGCTGGTCAAGGCCACCGACCCGCGCGGCAACAGCACGTCGCTGGCGTACAACGCACCGCAGGCCGGTGACGACCCGAAGTACCACTGGTGGACCAAGACGATCACCGACCGTCTGAGCGGCAACACGGGCTTCACCTACACCGTGAACGCCACGAACACGAAGTTCACCGACACCAAGGTCACCGACGCCGAGAACCATGCCACTAACTACGTGACAGACGACTTCGGTCGCGCCGTCCAGACGACCAACGCCAAGTCGCAGGTGGCCAAGACATCGTGGGACGCGGACAACAACGTCACGTACCTGGAGGAGGCCAACGGCGCCAAGACCGCGTACTGCTACGACCAGAAGACGGGCTACCCGCTCTGGCAGCGCGACGCCGAGAACAACAAGTCCGGGGTCCCGCCGGCGTCCGACTGCGCGCCCGACACCTATCCGGCCAACTCCACTCAGTACACGTACCAGACGCGGTTGGACGGCTACTCGGCGGACCTGTTCACCAAGGCGTCCCCCGAGGGCCGCAAGTGGCAATTCGGCTATGACCCATACGGCAATCTCAAGACGGTCACCGACCCCAAGGGCGTCGCCACCACGACCGTCGCCGGTGACTACACCACGTCGTACGAGTACGACTCCTACGGTCAGCTGACCAAGGCGACCGACGCCAACGGCAACCCGACCGCGAACAGCGGCTTCGGGCCAACCGGCTACCCGAAGACGATCACGGACGCGCTGAACAAGTCCACTTCCTTCGTCTACGACGAGCGCGGCCAGGTCACCGAGGTCACCGACGCACTGGGCAAGAAGACCACGCAGACGTACGACACGTTCGGGCGCCCAATGGTCTCCACGGTGCCGAAGGACCAGGCAGCGGGCCATCTGATCACAACGCCCGCACCGGAGTACGACGCGAACGACAACGTCACGAAGTCGACAGCTCCGAACGGTGCGGCATCCATCGCCGTGTATGACGCGGCCGACCAGGTCGTCTCTGCAACAGCACCGGCAAACAACAACACTGAGCCACGAAAGTCGACCTATACGTACGACAAGGTCGGCAACGTGAGGACGACGACGGATCCTAAGGGCAATCTCGTCGGCGCAATCGTCGGCTCGTTCACAACCACAAACAACTACGACGAGATCTACCAGCTCACCTCTGTGGTCAACTCGGCCGCGGATGCCATTAGCTACGAGTACGACAACGTCGGCAACGTCACCAAAGTCATCGACCCCAAGAAGACGGCTACTGCGGAGACCACCGACTACACCACCAAGACCGCCTATGACCTGAACCACAGGGTCACGACAGTCACCGATGCGGCGGGTAAGTCGACGTCGAGAAAGTACGACAAGGACAACCTTGTCACCGAGGCCACGGACGCCGAGAACAACACGACCTACATCAACTATGACGAGCGTGGCAAGCAGACCGAGGTCAGCGTTCCGCACTCGGGCTCGACGGCGATCACCTACCGTTTGACCAAGTTCGAATATGACCAAGTCGGCAACACCACCAAGGTCGTCAGCCCGCGGGGCGCATCAACGGCCGCTGCGGATGACTTCGCAGCACGCACGGAGTACGACGCGCTGAACCGGCCGGTCAAGCAGTACCAGCCGTATGACCCCGCAGATGCCCGCTACAACAGCCCGGACGTTTACACCGAGACGGTGTATGACGCCGTGGGTCGGGTCGCCAAGACGTCGCTGCCGCCGTCCGTGGGCCAGACGGTCCGCAACGACACCACTCAGTCCTACTTCGACAACGGATGGGTGAAGTCGTCCACAGACCCATGGGACATCGTCGCGAAGTACGAGTACAACGAACTGGGCCAGCAGACGTCCCGGACACTGGTCTCTGCGGGCGGCTCATCCGACCGCGCCATGGGCTGGACGTACTACCCGGACGGATCACTCAAGTCCCGTACGGATGACGGCGTACCGGCTGGCAAGGACGTGGTCCTGGCCGACAACTCCGACACTCAGAACACCTCCTTTACAGGTACCTGGAACAAGGGAGATCTGCCCGGACAGCAGGGCTACGACTACCGCACCCACCCGGCGGGCAGTGGCAGCGGCGCCTTCACCTGGACACTGAACATCCCTAAGGACGGCACATACACCGCGTATGTGAAATACCCGAACGTGGACGGCGCCGCGTTCGCAGCAAAGTACACGCTCACCCATGCCACGGGTACGTCGGAGAAGACGCTTAACCAGAATCTCAACACGGGCACCTGGGTCGCACTCGGCTCCTACAGCTTCAAGCAGGGTAACGAGGCCGAGCTGACGCTCGAGCAGAACGAAGCAGGACCCGTTCAGGCCGACGCCGTCAAGCTGGTCCGTGACACGACGGGTGAACCGGCCGACGACGAGAAGCACAACTTCGTCTTCGCGTACGACGTCAACGGCAATCTGACGTCGATCGACGACACTTCCTCCGGCACGAAGATCGACGCCTACACCGTCACATACACGGGCCTTAATCAGGTTCAGAAGGTGACCGAGGCGCTGGCCGGGCAGGAGAAGAAGTCCACGTCGTACACCTACGACGCCAACGGTCAGGCTGAGACCGTCACGCACCCCGACCAGTACGCCAAGTACACCTACGACCTGCGCGAGCTGGTCAAGACCGTTTCTGTCGGCAAGACGGCCACTGACCCCGCCTCGAAGGTCTCTTCGTACACCTACACCGACCGAGGGCAGAAGCTCAAAGAGACGAAGGCCAACGGCAACACAATCGACTACTCCTACTACCTCGACGGCGTCCTCCGGTCCACGTCGGAGAAGAAGCCGAACGGCACGCTCGTCTCCTCGCACAACTACGCCTATGACCCGAACGGCAATAAGGCGCAGGACGTCGCGAAGAAGATGAATGCCGACAACCACGCGGCATACCTCGACTCCACCACCGACTACACCTACGACCCAGTGGACCGGCTCACCAAGTCAGTCAAGACGGGCAACGGTGCTGGCACGGACACGTACATCCACGACGACAACGCCAACGTCATCAGCCAGACGGTCAAGGGAACGGCGACCACGTTCACCTATGACCGGAACCGGCTGCTTGCGGCGACGGCATCCGGTACCACAGCCGGCTACAACTACGACCCGTTCGGGCGCCAGGAGTCCGTCACCAGCGGTGGGCAGGTTGTGTCCCGAAGTATCTACGACGGTTTCGACCACGTCGTGGAGTCCCAGGCACTGGACGAAGCAGGCACGCTGAAGTCGACGAAGTACACCTTTGACCCGCTGGACCGTACGACGTCGAAGACGGTGGACGGAAAGACGACCGACTTCACTTATCTCGGCATGTCCGGGGAGGTACTGAACGAAGAGGTCGCTGGCCGGCTGACAAAGTCCTACCAGTACACACCTTGGGGCGAGCGACTGTCCCAGGTCGCACACAACAGCGACGGGACGACCGAGGACGGCTACTACGGCTACAACGGCCACACGGACGTCGAGACGGTAACAGACAACAGCGGTGACACTAAGGCGACCTACGGCTACACCGCTTACGGATCGGACGACAAATCCGAGTTCACCGGCATCGACAAGCCCGACGCCGGTGACCCCACCAAGGAGGCGTACAACCCCTACCGCTACAACGCCAAGCGATGGGATGCCCAATCCGGCACGTACGACATGGGCTTCCGTAGTTACAATCCCGGCCTCAACCGATTCACCACCCGGGACATGTACAACGGCGCCCTCGCCGATATGAATCTCGGGGCCGACCCGTACACGCGCAACCGCTATGCCTTCGCCGGCGGCAACCCGACCAGCTTCGTCGAGCTGGATGGACACTTGCCATGTGCAGATGGGATCAAAGATGTCTGCGGCTCGTCAAACAGTGTAGGAGTTCTGGCTACCGGTGGAGCCGCGGCCGCAGCAGGTGCCGTTCCCGCGAAGCGCCCAGGAAGGGCCCCTGAGCTCGCTACAGACCGCTTGCGCCACAATGCAGCTGTCAAGGCGATGGCCGCTTACCTGAGAGCCCAGTGGGCACAGAATCCGAATGTGCAGGTGTACACCGAGTACTACATCAAGGGTGCCCAGCGCACGAGCGGAAAAGGTGGCAGCGCCGACATTGTCATGATCTTCGAGGACGACATCTACGTATGGGAGATGAAGTCCGCCAAGACCGCCGAGGAGGATGGCCCTAAAACGCTCGACCGCTATATCACGGCGCTACAGAAGATCGAGGACAAGAGCCCCTTTGGGCGAGTCGTGCAACGCGGTTGGGAACTCCCGCAAGTGGCCACTGTCGACCCTGTCAATCCGAAGCAGCAGGTGGTCGCTCAGTCGACCCGGTCGCGTAGCGGATCCAAGCGCACCGGATCGGAATACGAAGGAGTGGTGGGTTGGTGGACCCGTAAGCAGCTTCCGAAGGATAAAGCACCGCCCGGGATGGAACCCGTGCCCGTTTTGGCTCCGCTGACGGTTCAGGCATGGCAGCCGACTCCCGAGCAGCAGCGGAATATCCAGTATGGCGCGATAGCAGCCGGCGTGCTCTATATCATCGGAAAGATGATCACTAGTCCGTTCGGGCTCGAATGATCCAATGAAAGGGTCGCCCGCCTGAGGGTGACCAGCATCCGGTAGAGTGTGGCGGGGGATCAGGTTTTTCGATTCCCCGCCACATACCTTTTGTGATAGTGGGATGGCAATGAGTACAGTAATGAATGCAAACATCAGCCATGGCCTCGTGGCGGAACTTACGGTTCATTCCCCGGAAAAGCAATCGCTGGCTGGTGTGGCGTTTGACTGGATTGTGCTTGGCGTTGTCGAGGCTGACCTCGAAGGGAATCTGTCAATCCTCGATCAGGAAACCCCATCTTCCGTCAACGGGTTCTCTCGCATGCGAGATGCTTTGCCGAGTGCAGAAGAGGCTTTCGGGTGGGGTGTCGTCTCCGTGGCGCCACAGGGAACGTTCGACGTGCTTTATAATCCGTTTGTCGCCGCGGCCTATCCATGGCTGCGAGGGGCTTTGCAGGATGCTCCGGAGTCGGCAGAGGTCAAGATTGGAAGATTTGATGGCGGAGAGACGGCTCGCAGCGCGATCCGGCTTTCTGTATCGTTTGACGAAAACCTTCCTGATTACGTCAAGCTCTCCTATCACGTTGACGAAGCAGTCCTAATCGATCCAGCAAGAACTGAGACTGAGCATTTGCGTTTGCTTAGAGTGGTCGATTGGGCGTGTCACCGTTTTAATGTAGTTTTCGGGCATTTTTCATACGCGCACACCGGCGGAGCTACGGAAGTTGAGCGCTACTTGCGCGGACCTTCTCGCGTACCGACTCGTAACACGCCATTGTGGCGCTCCAAACTGCGAGGATACTCATGGCTCATGACTATCTCGGCGCCCATAGTGCAATCTCTCGGTGGCATTGATTCCTTGACTTCGACGGGTGTGTTCACCTCCGTAAAACCTTTGCCGAACGGTTCCCTGCTGCTTCAGGCAACGCAACTCTTCCAGGAATACCGCGGTCACCAAGTCGCCGCCCTCCATGAAACGTTCCGAGACGTAGTCGTGCAAGGCGAGTGGCGCAGCCTTTCTCCAGCGCCGGGGCAGCCATCCAGGCATATGGTCGTTTTCGGCCAGTGAGCCCTTTTCTAACCTGCTTCGGGAATTCGGCAGTTGGGCTGCCAACGTGGTGAAGCCCCTGGTAGATGGGTTTTCGACCAAGAGAACCGTCTCCACCAGGGGCTTCACGTGCTTGTTCACCCGTCCGGCGTCGACGTGTCCAGCTCTGCCCTCTGCTTCCTCGCGCAGCAGCTGCGGCGGCACCCCCGCGCGATCGGCGCCCGTTGGTGGCGCCTGAGCGTCGGTCCGCCGCGATGCGGTGAGTTCAACACGGTCCAGTGCATCTTCCCTCTCAGCCCGGTTTCGACGGAGACCAGGTAGTCGAGATGAGCGGTCTCCTCGTCATCGAGCAGGCTGCCCGGTTGACCGCCGCCTACCCGCCTTGCTTGTTCGACAATCTTGAATCTCAAACCAGATCGTCATACTGCAGCGCCATGATTGGCTCATGCCCGTATCCAGCCTTGCCCAGCGGCTCGCCGACCACGTTCAACACCTACTTGGCGGCCCGTTCCCTTCACCTGGGGGGTGGACCCACATGGGCGCTGTCATCTGCGACGTCAGTTTCCAGCCTCGGTGCAACTACGAGGCGACCCTGCGACCGCGGCTTCTCCGTCTGCAACTGAACTGGCCTGACGCGAATACTGTCTGCGGCTTCCAGCGCCGGCTAGCGGCGGAAGACTTGGCCGCGGCCATGGGGTTTAGAGGTCATCTCATTTGGCTGGATAGGCTGTTGGGCGTGGTGGGGATTGTTGAGCGGCTGGCTCCGGACGAGCTGTGGGAGTTGTTTCAGCGGGTGGTGCCGGAGGCGCCGTCACGACCTCAGGGTGGCGGTCGGCGTCGCCACGGTGACCGGGAGGTCCTGGCGGCGATCGTGTTCGTGGCGACGTCGGGCTGCACCTGGCAGCAGCTGCCTGCGGCGTCGTTCGGGCCGTCCGGTGCGACGGCCCACCGCCGGTTCACCGAGTGGACGAAGGCCCGCGTGTGGGCCAAGCTCCACCGCTTGGTCCTCGATGAACTCGGTGCCCGCGGCGATCTGGACTGGTCGCGGTGCGCGATTGACTCGGTGAACATGCGGGCTCTGAAAAGGGGGACCTGACGGGTCCGAATCCTGTCGACCGGGGCAAGTACGGCTCGAAGATCCACTTGA
This sequence comes from Streptomyces sp. NPDC054847, assembly GCF_053610925.1. Lineage (NCBI taxonomy): Bacteria > Bacillati > Actinomycetota > Actinomycetes > Kitasatosporales > Streptomycetaceae > Streptomyces > Streptomyces sp. NPDC054847. The sequence continues at coordinate 7,977 of NZ_JBSGZJ010000212.1, forward strand.
TCACCGAGCGGACCGGTCTGCCCCTGTCCGTCGGCATCTCCGGGGCCAACGTCCACGACAGCCAGGCCCTGATTCCGCTCGTGAAGGGCATACCTCCGGTCCGGTCCCGACGAGGCCCTCGCCGGCGCAAGCCCAGCAAGCTCCACGCCGACAAGGGCTACGACTACCGTCATCTGCGGCAATGGCTGTTCCAGCGCGGCATCCGGCACCGCATCGCCCGCAAAGGCGTCGAGACATCCCAGCGACTCGGCCGACACCGCTGGACCATCGAACGCACCATGGCCTGGCTCGCCGGCTGCCGCCGACTCCACCGCCGTTACGAACGCAAGGCCGAGCACTTCCTCGCCTTCACGAGCATCGCCTGCACCCTCATCTGCTACCGCCGCATGAACCGCCGAACACACACCGAAGACACCGCCACGTGCACGAGTATGGCCAGGTGATCAGATCCGAGCAGATCCAGAACGCAGCCCAACTCTGGCAGGAACACCTCGACGCCGACTTCCCCGCCACCCTGCGCGGCGTCGAGTTCGAAGACGTCGACATGGTGATGCTCGACGCGGACACCGCAGGCTGCACCTACACGTGGATCAGCAACGGCGGCGCCCTCGATCCGGAGCGCAGACGCATCCTGCAGAGCTGCATCGAAAAATTGGACCGAGTGATTCCGCAGATCAGCGACCCATCAGACCGCCAGTACTACCAGCGGCTACATCGACTCGCCCTCCTCGTTTCGAGAGCTTCGGACGCCAAGTGAGATGACCTCTTAACCACGCCCAGAAGGTCGCGACAGCCCACGCCATCACCGACCTCCTCGCTGCCGACCGGGTGGATACCCGTGACGACCTCCACACATGGCTCGACCATCAGGTCAATCGCGCCGCTCTGCGTACGGTGAAGGGGGTGGGGCCGAAGAGCGTCGACTACATCGGCAATCTCGTCGGCCGTTCGCACGTCGCCGTCGACGTACATCTACGCGCCTTCGCCGCAGATGCCAGCTTTCCTGACCTTCCCTATGACCAGTTGCGTGCGGTGTACGAGGAAGCTGCCGCACTCCTCGGGCACGACAAGGGCGGATTGGAGCACGCCGTTTGGCGGCATAAATCTGAGCCTGCGTAGCCCCCCAGCGGGTCGAGGGCTTGGTGCGCGGGCGGGGCGGGCAGATCACCTGGACGCCGTACAGCCGGGTCTCCCGGACGGCAGGATGGTTCCGTGGATCTTGAGAACGTAACGGCGGTAGGAGCGGCAGCGGTTGCCCTGCTTGCCGCGCTCATTACCCTCCTTGTCGGCTGGTGGCAGTTGCGGGGTGCTCTCACCCAGGCCGGTGCCGCGTCGGAAGGCGCCTTCGCCCAGGCCAGGGCGGCACTCGAAGCCGTGGCTGCCACGGCTGTCACAAATCACGACCAATGGCGCCGGAGTCTACGGCGTGACGCGTACGTCGCCTTCCTCCTGGCCACGGCGGAGGTGGAGGGGATCAGGTACCCGGTGGACGATGTCGACGACACGACCCTACAGGCGCGTCGGTCCGCAGCCGAGGAGGCCCTCAACCGTGCCAGGGCGGCGAAATACGTGCTCGACCTGGAATCCCCGGACATGTCACAGGTCGCGGAGTCGCTGTTGGCCGCCGCGGGGGAGTACACCCGCGCAGCGCGCGTTGTCGCCGACTACAACCGGGCACGATTGGCGATGGCGAGGATCGAGCATGACTCCGGCGAGCGATTGCGGGAACCGTTGCGCGCGCTCCACCAGCTGAGTCATGTCGTGCGGTCTTCCTCGGACGAGAACGAGGAGGAGCGGCAACGGGAGCTCGTGTCGGCCTACGACACGGCGCGAGCCTCGCTGATCCGGGTCGAAAGGCTCACCAACGAGCAGAGGAGTGCCTTGGTGGACTACCACTCGCAGCGTTCGGACCCCTATGCTGCCCTGCTCTCTGTTCCCGAGAAGCGTGCGGAGTTCCTAGAGGCGGCGCGGCGGCGGTTGGAGGCGTTGCAGGCGTGATTGCGGGGCTGCACCAAGGCGCTGCGGAGTGGGGGCGGCCACCTGGTCTCGGTGGCTTCGAGGCAGGTGAGTCGGAGGGGGCTGCGGCCCGGACCGCAGCGGTGTCGGTTGGTGCACCCTGCCCTTGAGGTTGCCGGGGACGGATTGGGTGGTGTGGTCACGGCGCACGCACTGTTCCATTTGCGTTCGAATCTAAGGGTGTCTCCAGTCTGTGGGTTCACCGCGCCGCCGAGCGGCTCTAGATATGCTGTCCCGGCAGGTTGGTGACGCGGCTGGCGGGTGTGTGGCCGTCGATGCCGGTGTGGGGTCGGTGGTAGTTGTACCAGTCCAGCCAGTCGGGAAACGCTGCCTGGCGTTCGGCGTCTGAGGTGTAGGGCCGGTGGTAGGCCCATTCGTCGAGCAGGGTGCGGTGGCAGCGTTCGACCTTGCCGTTGGTCTGGGGCCGCCAGGGCCTGGTCCAGCGGGGGCTGATGCCCAGCTCGCGGCATGTTTCGCGCCAGGTGTTCTTGGTGTAGGCCCAGGCGTTGTCGGTCAGGACCCGCTCGACGGTGATGCCCCGGGCGACGAACCAGGCGGTGGCCCGGGAGAGGAAGGCGGCGCAGGTGGCGGCCTTCTCGTCGGGGAGGTCTTCGGTGTAGGCCAGGCGGGAGTGGTCGTCCGGGGCGGTGTGACGGTAGGCGAGTCCGGTGCCGGCGCGGTTTTTGCGGCCGGTCGCGCGGCCCAGGACCTTGTGGCCGCCGCCGTCGGGGATGCGTCCGAGTTTCTTGACGTCGATGTGGACGAGTTCGCCGGGCCGGGCACGTTTGTAGCGGCGGATGGGCTCGCCGGTGGCGCGGTCCAGGGTGGCCAGGGCTTACAGGCCGTGCCGCTTGAGGATGCGGTGGGCCGGCGAGGGTGCGACGCCGCAGCGGGCGGCCAGCCTGATGGGGCCGATGCGGTGCTCGCGTCGCAGGCGCACGACGTGGTCCTCGACCGCGGCGGGAGAGCGGCCTGGCTGGTGGTGGGGGCGGCTGGAACGGTCGTGCAGTCCTGCGGCTCCCGCCTGACGGTACCGCCTGGCCCAGCGGGCGGCGGTGGTGTGACTGACCTGGAAGCGTTCGGCAGCCCGGCGCAGCGGCCAGCCGTCCTCGACGACGCACCGGGCCAGACGAAGCCGTCCGGTCGGAGTCAGCGGGGCGTTACGCTGGGACAAGAGGGCCTCCTGTGGTCGGGTGTGGATGTCGCAATCCACACCGAACCCAGAAGGCCCTCACCCGTTCAAGCACCCAGCACGCGTGTCACCAACGTCCCGGGACAGCACATCTAGAGCCGGATGAAGGCGAGGACTTCCTGGATCCCGCCGCCCGGGATGACCTGTTCGTCCGCGGCGACCACGAATCGCCCGCATATCCCTCAGGCTCGCCGCGCAGACCTTCCCCACCTGGGCTCGCACGAGGCTGTACGTACCTGGGGCGGTGGGAGCCCCGGCCGGGACCGTGGCCACCCGTTGTGGCGGCTGCAGACTGCAGGCGAAGACCATCGGTGCTGGGAAACCGGTCGCACCCTGCAACCCTCGTGAGCACCTCCTTCTCTGATCGGCGGTCGGCCGCCAGGTCTTCGGATTGGAAGCCGTCAGTTCGCTTTGCGGTTTTAGCGGGTGGTCAGTGATCCGGGACGGTCGGAAGGGCTCGGGATCTGCGATATCGGCCCTAATGAGACGGAGATCGTGACGCTCGTTTGACGCTCCGATCTTAAGACGTCGTTTCCTTTGGCATAGGCTCGTGCCGTCGACCGGCCAGGTGGGTGTCGGTGCGATGTGGGAGTCTCCGGGACATGAGTTACGACCT